>CANGSR010000518.1 GCA_947456055.1 Chitinophagaceae bacterium | reverse complement strand
GGTTTTTATACCAATCAAGATTTTCTGTAAACTGAGCCTCGGTAATATTATAGTGTGCAAAAATGGTTTTATAGTACACTGCCAGTGAATCGAGGTTTTTAGTGCCACCATGGTGCATACTATCCTTAACCATAACACAATAGGACTCTGCCAGATTAATATCCATTAATAGCTTTTCCATTACCACAGGGGGTAAATGATCGGTACTACCATTTTTGAACCCGTTTTTGCACGAGGGTAGCAGTAAAACACTTATCAGAGCAATTATACGTAGTTTCATTTATTTACCTGAAAAGAATGCCCGAAAAAATATCATGACAATCTGTTGTTTATCAATTAGTTGAAACAATTTATTTCAACTGGTTGTATTTGGGTGCATTAGCCACATCCATAGCTGTAAGGATAGAAATAAATGGTGGCCTATCTGATTTTGGAGCCTGGGATAATACATGGATTATCTCATCACTCTTGGCATTAAAGAAAAACTGGAGGTAAATGGAACTTGGATTTTCCCTGCTTACCTGGTGTATTTTCTTAAGGTTATTTAAAATTCGGTTGCGGGATTCAGTAGGCTTGGCATACATACTATCTAATCCCTCACGGTGCAAACTGTACCAGTACCTGCGAACCTCTTCAAACCTGGTATTCAACATCTGATCGATAACCCAATAACGGTTATGGGTGCTTTCAACTGCCTTCCAACCGGTAATACCTTTACCATCAGGTGCATTGCTTACAATAATTTGGGCCCTTTTGAGATACTGGGTGCCACCCAGAGGTGCAAAACTATCATAATCTAAACCCAGAACGATATAACAGTAGTAGGCAATAACGGCTGGCAGATTAGCCGTGACAGCATCAGAGCCGGAAACCTGGTTATCATCGAAATGAATAGGGGTAAAAGGGGAGAATTTAAACGTCAAATCCTTATCTACATAATTAATGAGGGTAGAGTTGTAGGTAGAGTTAAATACGGGCCTTGTGGCCTGCATGCTAAAGTTGGCACTATAGGTTTCTATATCTCCTCCTACATTATTAGCCGTAAGATTAAGCTGGATATTACAATCAATACGCTCGCTGGTTCCAAATTCATCATTAGTCCATCTTTTTGTATTGATAAACTCGGTAAGGGATTTCTCCATAGCCAGATAAACCTGGTTATCCACCCCGGTAATTTTATCGTGCATGATGGTTATCTTACAATTGAACTCCTGTGCCTGAACACCTAAGCTTATAATAATCGATGCAAATAGCAGACTAAATAATTTCTTTAGCATATCTTATTTCTATTATTTGGCTAACAATTGCATTCGCCACATCCTTTTTTGGTTGTAATGGCAACTCTTTAAATCCTCCATTGCTGGTAAGTAAAGATACTTTATTAGTATCAAGTCCAAAACCCGCACCCTCATCTTTTAACGAATTGAGTACAATCATATCAGCATTTTTACGCACTAATTTTTCCTGTGCGTGTTCCAATTCATTCGTGGTTTCCAGTGCAAAACCAACTAACGTTTGCCATGGTGCTTTTATTTTACCCAAACTAGCCAGTATGTCTTCCGTTTTAGTTAAATCGAGTGAAAGATCTGTCTCTTTCTTTTTAATTTTATTAGTTTCCTGTTTGGAAGGTCTGTAGTCAGCTACTGCAGCCGATAGTATGGCTATGTGAGTTTCCCCAAATACCCTCAAGCTGGCTTCATACATTTCATGGGCACTTTCAACTTTTATAACCTTAATGTTTTGTTGGGTTGTGCCCAAATGTGTTGGCCCTAAAACAAGATTTACCATTGCACCCCTGGCGGCCAGTGATTCAGCAATGGCAATACCCATTTTCCCTGTGGAATAATTACCAATAAACCTTACTGGGTCAATTTTTTCATAAGTAGGGCCTGCTGTTACCAAAGCATTTAATCCTTTTAATGGAAGTGGGGCATCTGCAAAGTACTCTTCAAGATATTTTAGCATATCTTCAGGTTCTGCCATACGGCCTTCACCTACAAGGCCACTTGCCAATTCGCCATGACCCACCGGTATGATACGGTTGCCATAACTTTTCACTTTATCTATATTCAATCGGGTAGAAGGGTGCTTCCACATATCTTCATCCATTGCCGGGGCAACAAAAACAGGGCAACGAGCGGAAAGATAAACAGCGCATAACAAATTGTCGCACAAGCCATTAACCAATTTACCTAAAGTATTGGCACTGCAAGGTGCTATTAATAGGGCATCGGCCCAAAGTCCCAGTTCTACATGGTTATTCCAGGTAGCACCATCACTTACACTAGATAATACCGGGTGTTTTGATACTGTAGCTAATGCCAGAGGACTTACAAATGCAGCTGCAGCATCTGTGATTACCACTTTTACCTCAGCCCCGGCTTTCACCAACAGGCGAACAAATTGCGGGGTTTTGTAAGCGGCAATACTCCCGGTAACTGCCAATATGATTTTTTTGCCGTTTAGAGACATAAATTGAAAAGTGTATGCAAGTTACAAAGATTGTGCGAAAGGTGTATTAGCGTGAATTTATATAAAATGATAAAATTTGACTGATAATCAATGTTCTGATTTATTAGTCAACCACGTGATAAACCTTTTGACACCAAAATACACTGCACCAATAGGTAAAGCTAATAATATAGTATAAAATGCACTTACTGGAATGAGAACCGCTAATGAATCATGAGATTGGGGATAACCTTCATCGTCAATATGAAATAAATATGCAGTTGCCAGAGCGGCCATTAATAGGATTATACAATAATGAAGATGTTTTTTAGATAACCGCATTAGTATTTAACGTAAAATCAGGAAAAACTATTGTAGCTAAAAACAGTGTATACCCGATATTGGAACTATTAAATTCACTAATAAACATTTACATTTGTAGTGAAACAATATGAACAAAACCCTTTTAATATTTTTATTATCCCTTTGCCCTGTGACACTGTTTGCTCAACAAACAGTAACTGCCGCTGTACCCGACTATTATGTAAATACAGATCTGGTAT
>CANGSR010000517.1 GCA_947456055.1 Chitinophagaceae bacterium | reverse complement strand
AGGGTAGATGGTTCTAATATCAATTACCTCTACACAACCAGGGAATTGTTTGGCGGCATTTTTGGCCCAATAAACGCCCATACCATAGGTGATGATGCATATTGATTCACCATTATCCAGGGCATCCTGGCTTGACTCAAGTGCCACTGCACCCTTGCCAAATGGCAGGATATAGTCACGGTCTGGTTCTATGGTTTTGGCATCCTCGGTGCCAGGTACTTTGCTCCAATAGAGGCCTTTATGTTCCAGCATTACAACAGGATTGCCATCATAGAAGGCGGCTTTCATCAGTCCTTTTATATCGGCTGCATTGCTTGGGTAGGCTATTTTTATGCCTTTAATAGTAGCCAAAGTACTCTCTACACTGCCACTGTGGTATGGTCCACCACCACCATAAGCACCTATAGGCACCCTGAGAATCATGGAAACCGGAAATTTACCACAACTTAAATAGCACGATTTACTTATTTCTGTAACTAACTGGTTGATACCCGGATATATATAGTCGGCAAACTGTACTTCTACTATTGGCTTCAATCCTACGGCGTTCATGCCTGCTGTGGAACCAACAATATATGCCTCCTGAATGGCCATATTGAAGACCCTGTTGTCGCCAAATTTATCGGCCAAAGTAGCAGCTTCACGAAATACACCACCAAGGCGTTTACCCACATCCTGGCCATAAAAAAGAGCTTCTGGGTGGTCTTGTAGAATTTCTTCTACGGCATGAAGTGCAGCATCAACCATCACCACTTTTTCCCTTCCGGCAGGGCTACGGTCGCCCTTTTCTTCGGTTACAGGGGTAGGTGTGTAAACATATTGGGAAACATTAGCCGGATTTGGGTCTTCAGCTGCTACCGCAGCGTCAAACTGGAATTGGGCATATATTTTTTGCTCTTCTTCTATTTGTTCAAGGTCAGCCTCGAAAATGTCTTTATTCTGTAATATTAGTTTTCTGAGTTTTGGAACAGGGTCATTACCTGCGTGTTTGGCAAGGTCTTCAGGAGTGCGGTACCATTCTTTCCTCACTCCAGATGTATGGTGGCCTAAAAGAGGAACCTTAGCATGTACCAAAATTGGCTTTCTGTGTTTTCTTACCCACTCAATGGTATAATCCATGGTGTTGTAAGAATCATTGAAATCACTGCCATTCACCCTCACACGCTCCATGCCCTTAAATCCGCCTGCATACTCATAGGCATCCATTGTGCGGGCTTCATCACTGCTTACTGATATTCCCCAGTCATTGTCTTGAACCAGGTAAATAATGGGTAATTGTTTTAAAACGGCAAATTGGAATGCCTCACTTACTTCACCCTCAGTAACACTACCGTCTCCTAGTGAGCAGATAGTAACCGGTGGGATAGGGTATTGGGATAATTTTTCTTTTTCACGGTATTGTATGCCTTGAGCTATACCTGTAGTGGGTATTACCTGCATACCGGTGGCACTACTTTGGTGAATAATACCTGGGAAACCTTCTCTTTTAATATTTGGGTGATTGTAATATGCCCTGCCGCCGGTAAAAGGGTCATCCCCTTTGGCCAGTAATTGGAGCATTAATTCGTAAGGAGTATACCCCATGCCCAGCATCATGCTCTCATCTCTGTAATAGGGGCTTACAAAATCGCAAGGTTTCAATAGTAATCCAGTAGCCAATTGAATTGCTTCGTGGCCACGAGATGTACTGTGTACATATTTACAGATTTGGCGGTTGGCATCATAAATTTCAGCCATAGCTCTGGCTGTCATCATCAGCCTGTAAGCCTTCAATAATAATTCTTTTGAGAGCATCGGGGCGCAAAAGTAGTTAATTTCTGATGTACCGCTATAGGAATTTGGAAGAGATACATAAGATATTTGTTTGGTTTAGCAAGATGATTTTTCGGGAGGGTTTGATTTAAGTACTGAAAATTGTTTGTAAATTCGTCCATAAAAAATCCATATGACAGCTTCAGTGATTAGGGAACGCCTGCATTCTTACCTTGATGTGGCAGATGATAGAAAGGTCAAAGCTCTATATACTTTGATTGAAAATGATATTGAAGCTAATTTCAATGAAATTGGAGACCATTGGGCCGATGAAGAATTCGTAGCAGAAATGAATCAAAGGGCCGCAGATATGGATTCAGGAAGAGATGAGGGCCGTAGTTGGGAAGAGGTACATAATAGTGTAAGATTTATAGCTGGTAAGTAATGAGTTATAGGCTTTTATTAAATAAATTTGCCGAAGCTGAATATGATGAAGCTTACAATTGGTACTTGAACCAACAGGTTGGGTTAGAAGAACGATTTTTTAAAGCTATTAATGCGAAATTCCAACAAATTGTTTCAAATCCTGAATATTATTCAATTAAGAACAATTCGCATCGTGAGGCCATAGTCAAAGGTTTTCCTTTTGTGATTATCTACCGCATAAAAAAGAAGGAAAATATAATACAGGTTATAGCTATTCATCACACAAGTCGAAAGCCAAAAAATAAATATAAGAGATAATCTAGAGGATTTGTTATGCACATGTTTTATGCAATGCCGTTGGATTAGAAATACCCTCCACACATCATTTTCTTTCCAATTTCTCCCTCCTTTTTCGTGTTTACCTATTATTTTGTTGCAGTTAAATATTTTTTTGCTATTTTTAAGGCTTAGTAGTCGATATATTATGAAAAAATCATTTACATTATTTAGCTTATTTTGTTTTGGTCTAATTTTATTTGGTACAGCAAGTGAGCTATTAGCCCAAACCCTGACTTTCAGTTATACTGGTTCCGTACAATCTTATACGGTTCCTGCTGGTGTGTTTACTGTTAGTTTGGATGTGCAAGGCGCAAAAGGCGGTAATTCATCAGGCGGTGATTTGGGTGGCAATGGTGGCAGGGTTACCTGTTCACTTTCTGTTACTCCCGGTCAGGTTTTGAAAATTTATGCCGGTGGCATGGGTGATGACCATGGTACTTTTTCCGGCACTGGGTTTAACGGTGGTGGTACAGGCAATATTTTTGGTGGCGGTGGCGGTGGTGCCT
>CANGSR010000516.1 GCA_947456055.1 Chitinophagaceae bacterium | reverse complement strand
TTATAAATGTGGGTATCATTTTAAGAGCTATACTGGGCACATTGAAGCGGGGGCTTAAAATCCTGCACATGCCGCTGTTCGATGCCCTAATACTACTAGTGACACTCTGGGGCATTAAGAATTTCTGGGTTCAGGAGGTGAAGAACATTATGCCTATTCCACCTGCATCGGTTTATGCCACATTCCCGGCCTACCTGGGTCTTTGGCTAGTTTCACTATATCTTAATGGTGCTTATGACCAGCCATACCGTGGCCTCAAGGTCATAAGGGGTATGTTCTTTGGCACGATTGCCATCTTGGCTTATTATGGTTTGCTCCCCCCTGAATTTAGGTATTCAAGGGCTATCATCATATTTACAGGCTTTGCCGGTACTGCCCTATTATTGGGACTACACGAAATATTATACCGTATGGGTATCCTCAAGTTTATCCCATACGATAAATTACCCCACAAAGCTGTAATAGTGGCCGATGAGCATGCCTATAAGCAAACCGCAGCCATCCTTCGCCAAGTGCATTATGCGCCTGAACTTACTGGAAGGATAAGCCCTAAGGAGGATAAACACAATGCCCTCTCTACCCTACCCGAGATGAAACAACTATTGTATACCACTGGTATCAATGAGGTTATTTTTTGTGTAAACGGACTCACTTATTCTGATATATTTAAGCAAATGCAACTTTGCGGGGGTAATTACGATTACAAAATCCACCTACCGGGCAGCCAGAGTTTCGTGGGAAGTAATTCCAGCAGCACCTCGGGTGACTTGTATACCCTCGACCGCCGGTTCAATCTGTCTGACTTTGCACAGGTAAGAAATAAGCGACTTGTAGACCTAACAGCATCATTATTGCTCATGGTATTTTTCCCGTTCACTTTCTTCCTGGTTAAGAACCCCGGTAAGTACTTTGGCAATTGTATCAAAGTGTTTTTTGGCAAAATGACCTGGGTGAGTTATTGCACAGATGTCACCACCAAGAACCTGCCAAAAATGCGTCCTGGGGCAATTCACCCGTATAATATTTTACCTGGCTACTCACCATCAAATGAGGTGAAGATTCATATAAACATAGCTTATGCCCAGCATTATACACCTCTTACTGATGTGGTTTTGTTACTCAGAAACTTTAAATACCTGGGTAGTAATTAATATTTTTCAGCCTTAGAATCTCCAAGTGTAATCAACAGGAAAGATGCAGTTTCTCAATCCGGTAAAATCTAAAAGTCATTGCAAATCAACTTCCAAATCCTTACTTACAACGAATACTTGGGGCTCTCCCTGTTATTCACCTATTAACTTATGAACCGAATAATCAATTAACATTTAACAAATTATCAAAGACTTAAGGTGGAAAAACACCTACAATATCCTGCCAAAGACTTAACTTCGCAACCTTAGAAATAACAGTTAATGACTCCTGAAAAAATTATAATGGGCAGCGACGGATTGTTGCAAGTTCCCAATTTCCCTATAATACCATTTATTGAAGGCGATGGTATTGGTCCCGATGTTTGGTCGGCTAGTAAAAAAGTAATAGACGCTGCTGTAGCCCATGTTTATGGCGACGAACGCCAGATAGAATGGCTTGAAATGCTGGCCGGTGAAAAGGCTTTTAACCAAACCGGACAATGGTTGCCCGCCGAAACTTTAGACATAGCCCGTGAATACCTCGTATCAATAAAAGGCCCATTGACTACCCCCGTAGGTGGTGGTATCAGGTCACTAAATGTGGCCCTAAGGCAAGAGTTAGACCTTTATGTTTGCCTCAGACCAGTAAAGTGGTACAAAGGCGTTCCATCACCTGTTACCCAGCCCGAAAATGTAAACATGGTCATCTTCAGGGAAAATACTGAAGATATATATGCAGGTATTGAATTTGCAGCAGGTAGCCCAGAGGCTGAAAAACTCTTGAACTTCCTGACTGATGAATTAAATGTAAAAAACATACGCTTCCCGGAGACTTCAGCATTTGGTGTTAAGCCGGTTTCAAAGGAAGGTTCTGAACGATTGATAAGGGCTGCAATAAAATATGCACTCGAAAACAACCATTCTTCGGTAACTATAGTTCATAAGGGTAATATTATGAAGTATACCGAAGGTGCATTCAAAATATGGGGTTATGAACTTGCTGAGCGTGAATTTGGTGACCAGGTGTATACCTGGGGCCAATGGGAAAAAGCCCGCAAAACCCAGGGCGAAGACGTGGCCAATGCACGATTGAAAAAAATGGAAGCACAGGGCAGGCTAATTGTAAAAGATGTAATTGCCGACAACTTCCTGCAGCAGATTCTTCTTTCTC
The DNA here is from genome assembly GCA_947456055.1 of Chitinophagaceae bacterium. GTDB lineage: Bacteria > Bacteroidota > Bacteroidia > Chitinophagales > Chitinophagaceae > Nemorincola. Next base: position 745 of record CANGSR010000516.1, on the reverse strand, counting down.
CTAAAGATTACTCAGTAGTTGCTACTTTAAACCTTAATGGAGACTATATCTCTGATGCTGCGGCTGCTTCGGTAGGTGGCATTGGCATCTCTCCCGGTGCTAATATCAACTATCTTACTGGGCATGCTGTATTTGAGGCTACACATGGTACTGCACCACGTTTTGCTAATACCAATACCATGAACCCCTCTTCACTGTTATTGAGTGGTGTAATGATGTTGGAATATATGGGCTGGAAAGAGGCTGCCGATTGCATTGAAAAAGCATTGGCTACTACCATTATGCGCAAAAGGGTGACTATAGATTTTTATAACCTGATGCATGATGCCACCCTATTGAAAACGGATGAATTCGCATTGGAAATCATTAAAAACCTGGAATAATTGCAATTGTTTTTTTTTGTAAATTTCCATTGTACCGAAAACCATATTATATGTAGCTTAATTATTAATGGTTTACAAAAAAACACAGTAAATTTGCTTTAATATTGATCACGGAAAATCCTCGTCAGAAAATATTCCCAAAAAGACAAAATTTCATGAATCATTAAATTACTAAAATGGATTTCAATTTAGCATCTTATATCGACCATACAATACTTAAGCAAACTACTACAGTAGCTGAGGTTGATAAGGTATGTGTGGAAGCATCTATAGAAAATTTCGTTGCTGTTTGTGTACCACCAAAATATGTAGCCGAGGCCAAGAATATGCTCAGCGATACCATTGTAAAGGTGGCTACTGTA
>CANGSR010000515.1 GCA_947456055.1 Chitinophagaceae bacterium | reverse complement strand
TACTAAATAACCCAGTCTGTGACTGGTATTCAAAGTACACAAGCTGAAAAATGCAACCCAGCCAAATAACAAACCAAACCAATAATCATTCCACCAATTCAAATCTAAACTAAGGCTCAGCCACCATCAGGTTTTTATAATCGTATTTCTCATATTCCTTAGGCTGCTTCTCATTCCTTATTTCAAATAATTCATTCTTCACTTCCACCCTAAACCAATATTCAGGCTTTGTATGTGAAAAGGAACTTAATTTAAGTACAAGATCTGCATTTAGTTTCCTATCGCCTACCAGGTATTTATGCAGATTACTATCCTTCATTTCAAATAGTTCCGCCAACCTTTTTTGGGTTGTATTGAAAGTCAGGAGGTACATTTTCACAAAATCTGACACCAACATTTTCTTTTTTGAATCATCACTTTCAAGGTAATCCTCCATCTGGTACTGGATAGCCAATAGCTTATTTTTAAGCAACCGCTCCTTAGATTGCTTTCTGGATTGCTCGGTAATAAACTCCTTAAGACTACTCTTCTTGTCTTTGTTCCAAATTTGAACGGGTTGAATTTCTTGAATCGTATCCATACAATCTATTTTAAAAATTTATTGATTAATTGTTCACCTGCTTCCGGTGATATGACCATAGTTGTTTCGCCAAATTTCATTGCGCCATACTTCATGCAATATATTGACATTAATTTCAGTTCATCTTTCTTATCTTTCTCCATCACATCAAAACTTAACCAACCCTGATAATCCCCTTTTCCGTGTATAAAACTTAGTCGGCAAGCATAAGCAATCAAACAACCTGGTATCTTATCATATTGCTTTTTATAGCCGATATTATGTGGTGCAATTTCAATAAAGCACATATAGGGCTCAATCTTACTTTTCATCTCAAAAACCAGACAACCTTCTACTCTATCTGGAGTTGCGTCACAGGTTAAAACAAAGGTCTGATATCCTTTTTTCTTCGAGTGCTTATTAAAATTAAACCGCCATCCATCAACAATTGAGGGCAATAGCATGCCTGAGGGAGGCGCAATTTTCGCTCCAATTAGTTGACCATCAATAACACTTAAAATCTCAACTTTCATTCACCTTTCTTCTCCCCAAAGGTACAAAAATTATACAGATTGTACAATTTTATTCAATTTTTTTTTCAAAAAAATCAAATAATTCAGGCTCAATTATTAGTTCAAGCACTAAATCCACCATTGCTATAACGCCCCCAAATAGTATTATAAAATCCTAAAATCCACCCCCATTGGAATTCCAGATAGGTACAATCTGTATCTTCGCACCAAATCAGGAAATACGTAAAATCATAGGTTCGGGTAAGCCCGGATAAGGGATATTTTAAAACATGAAACAGGAAAGCATTTCGGTATTCGACATATTTAAGATTGGAATAGGGCCAAGTAGTTCGCACACCCTGGGACCATGGCGTGCGGCGCTACGATTTATTGAAACGCTGAGAGGAATGGGGCTTAGTGAAGTAAAAAACGTAAAGGTTTTACTTTATGGCTCATTGGCTAAAACAGGTATTGGCCATGGCACTAATGTTGCTGTGGTGCTGGGCCTGTGTGGCGAAGACCCTGTAACATTCGATGTAAACGAGATTACCCCCCGCATGGAGCAAATTTCCGAAAGCAGGGTTATGATGCTCTATGGTAAACATAAAATGCACTTCGACCCTGCTGTAGATATTGTCTTCCTCTATGATGAAAGCCTACCTTTCCACCCCAATGGGATTACCTTCCTTTGCGAATTTACCGATGGCCGGCAAATAGCTGAAACCTATTACTCGATTGGTGGTGGTTTTGTGGTGAAAGAAGGCGAAGAAGATGGCGATGGCACATTAGTAAAACTGCCCTACCCCATTGAAAAAGCCGAATACCTCCTTGCAGCCTGCGAAGAAACTGGACTTGATATTTCGAGTCTCGTATTGCTCAATGAAAATACCTGGCGCAAGGAACCCGACACCAAATTCGGTGTAATGCGAATTTGGGAAACAATGCGTGACTGCATATTCCGGGGTTGCCATATTGGGGGTGAACTACCCGGCGGACTACAGGTAAGCCGCAGGGCTAATGACCTGAATGCCCGTCTTACTGATGGTAAGCCTTATAACAATTTTGATGAATGGCTCGCAGTGATACGCAGTGGAGGCCAGTCATTCAAATATACCCTTGACTGGGTGAGCTGTTTTGCTTTGGCAGTAAACGAAGAGAATGCATCTTTTAGCCGTGTGGTAACTGCCCCTACCAATGGTTCGGCTGGGGTTATTCCGGCTGTATTGCTTTATTTCATTGCCTTCTGCAATGGTAACGACAATGAAAAAATCATCAAATTCCTGCTTACCGCCTCTGAAATAGGGAGTATATTTAAAAAAGGAGCCACTTTATCAGCCGCCATGGGTGGCTGCCAGGCCGAAATTGGGGTATCATCTTCAATGGCTGCCGCTGGTCTTACTGAAGCCCTTGGCGGAACAGTGCAACAATGCCTGATGGCTGCCGAAATAGCTATGGAACACCACCTTGGCCTTACATGCGACCCTGTAGGAGGCCTCGTTCAGGTACCATGCATTGAACGCAACACCATGGGTGCCATTAAGGCAATTACCGCATCTCAATTAGCCCTGCAAAGCGACCCTACAAAGGCCCGTATATCCTTAGACGCAGTGGTAAATACCATGTGGGAAACCGCCCTTGATATGGACCATAAATACAAAGAAACTTCCGAAGGTGGCTTGGCAATTCAACTACCAATAAGCTTGAGTGAGTGCTAGAAATCTTATTCTATTACTTTTATTGATACCAACTTCGAATACCTTAAATTGTAGGCTATCAAATAAAACATACCTTTGAAACTAATTATAAAAACAATCTATTTATGACACTTTCTTTTCTTTTATTGTTCAATTTCTTCTTTATGCCACCGGCACCAGCAGCTACCGAAATTCCAAAAACAATCTACGAATTTAAGGTTCCTGCACTCGATGGCTCTACCATTGATTTCTCTAAATTCAAAGGGAAAAAGATAATGATAGTGAAT
>CANGSR010000514.1 GCA_947456055.1 Chitinophagaceae bacterium | reverse complement strand
GGACTGAGAATCAATAATTAAACTATTAGTGCGCACCTAGATATTTAGGTGAGAATTGGATATTTGATTTAGTGATACAAGATTAACTCGCACTTCTATATGGTAATACACGTTATTATTTCCCGATATCTTATATCGGGAAATAATAACGGTAATAGGATTGCCAATTTAATGAACCTTATAAACCCATTGCAAATGCTACCAGAACAATAAGTCCGGCGAAAATGGCAATCGGTATCATAAAGGTTAATATTGGCAATGCAATATTCAAAAATCTCTCAGAACGTAGAAATTTTAATCTGTTCATATATCCTAGATTTATCAAGATTGCTACAGCTATAAATGTGCCAAAGTAGTAAGTTGTTGAAAATCAGTTAACAACGTTGTTTGTATTTTCATTTATATTCCGAGTGTTGGAAAAATGTTCTTAAATTTAGAATGTCATGGTTGGATAGGAATGTTAAATAAGGTTAAATATGGGGAATTTTGTTTATTTACTTAGTACATTTGAAATAATAAGTATTGTAAATGGCAGGACGTAAGAAAATAAATTTGCAACGGATAAAATGGCTGATGCTTTTCAGCCAGATAGTATTACTGTTGTTTACTGCACAGTGGCTGGTGTCGCAATATAGCGACCAACAAGAGCAACTGAAAAAAAATCTTACCCGATTGTTTATTGATGTTCAGCAAAAAATAAGTGACTCGTTGAAGGTGCCTTATGTGGTAGATACCTCTATGATTATTACAGCCCAAGAGTCACAAGTTTCAAATTTATCTTCAAATACAGATACAAAGCTTTTAAAACTATCTCCACAGGGTATTCATCAGGCTTTGAATGGAGTAAAGGTGTCAGATTCTGAGAATATGGTACTTTTTAGGCTGGATACCATTGCATTTAACGCAATGTTCGCCAGCCAAATGAAGCATAATGGTTGGGATTTTTATTCTGAATGGATTAATAATCCAGATAGCAATAAAAAGGGTAGGGCAATTTTTATACGCTCCAGCTTTTTTACTGATGAGAATGGGGTAGTGGTAAAGAACTATAATGGCTATATAATGGTGAAAATGCTGCCGCAAATTGGTTTTGTGCTTGTTTTGCTATTACTCACCGGGGCGGCATTCTGGATTACCTACCGTAGCCTGAAAACGCAGATTAAGTTGAGCAGCATGAAGGATGATTTTATCAATAACATGTCTCATGAACTTAAAACACCCATTGCTACAGTAAAAATAGCTCTTGAAGCACTCACTAATTTCAATGTTATTGATAATCCAACCTTAGGAAGGGAGTATCTAGGCATGGCATCATCAGAGATGGATAGGCTGGAATTGCTGGCTACAAGGGTGTTGAATACTTCTCTATTGGAGAATGGAAAAATTGATATGCTCAGGGAAAGTTATAACCTGAAAAAGCTTGTAGAGGAAGTAATACAATCTATGCAACTGAAGCTTAATCAATTGGGTGCAAGGATTAATTTTGAAGCTGTGGGACGGAATTTTGTGGTACCATTGGATAAATTGCATATGCAAGGAGTATTAATAAATCTGCTAGATAATAGTCTTAAGTATGGTAATAATCAGGTGAGTATCAATATTAGCCTCATAGAAAGTAATGGTGCGGTGCAATTAGCCATTTCCGATAATGGCCCAGGTATTCCTGAGGAGTATAAGGAGAAGATTTTTGAAAAATTCTTCAGGGTGCCTAATGAGAATAGACATAATACTAAGGGGTACGGATTAGGATTGAGCTATGCTGCACAGGTAATGAGGCAACATAATGGATCAATAAACGTAAATAATATAGCAGAAGGTGGATGTGTGTTTACTTTGACTTTCTAAAGATATTTTGTTCAAGCATTTACCATCGAATTTTTATAGCCCCTCAAAATCAATAAGTTCAGAATACCCCATGAAGAAAAGAATATTGTATATTGAAGATGAACCACATCTTGCCCGAATTGTAAAAGATACGCTTGAAATGAAAGGATATGAGGTGCTTCACCGTAAGGATGGAAGTGCCATTGGTGATACACTGACCAATTTTGCCCCCGATATTTGCTTGCTTGATGTGATGCTGCCCAATACTGATGGCTTTGCAGTGGCCAATCACATCAGGAATATCAACACACATATACCAATCATTTTCCTTACTGCCAAAACACAAACAGAAGACCTTGTAAAGGGTTTCGCATCAGGAGGTACAGATTACCTGAAAAAGCCATTTAGTATGGAAGAGCTATTGGTGAGAATAGATAATCAGTTGAAGATTATGAATCGTGATGCTTCAAGCTTACAATCTTTACCAGATGAAATTACATTGAAGCAGTTCAGGTTTTATCCTGGTAAGTTTGAATTGCATACTCCAAGTTCGATTGTTAAACTTTCGCATAGAGAATCACAAGTATTGGGTATGCTTTGTGCCCATATTAATAGTATTACTGACCGTAAGGAATTATTAATGACTGTATGGGGCGATGATTCTTTCTTTAATTCCCGCAATCTGGATGTGTATATCAAAAAGCTCCGTGGTTATTTTGAAGGGTCAAGTGGAATTGAAATAGTGACTTTAAAGGGTAGGGGGTATCAATTTGTTGTTTTATAATGAGCTTGCTACAAAACCTTCAGGTATTATTTTTAATTGACAAACACTTGTTAATCTGAACTGGAATAAGTAATCTTTAAATCTTTCCTTAACCATCTATTAGTCAACTAATTTTCCTTAATTTTCCGAAAAATTATATCAATTATGTCATACAACGCAGCACTAATTGCCGAATTACAAATGGAAGGCGACAATACCCGTAAAATGTTGGCCCTGGTACCAATGGAAAAAACCGAGTATAGGCCACATGAAAAATCAATGCTGATGCCTCGCCTTGCTAATCATATTGCTGAATTACCATCATGGATTGGGTTTACTATGCAATCGCATGAGTTGGACATTAGCAAGATGGATTACAAGCCTGTAATACCTGCTACTGCTGAAGAATTAGTTGCCAAGCATGATGAAATGATGAGCAAGGCTATTGCCGTTCTTGAAGCAGCTAATG
>CANGSR010000513.1 GCA_947456055.1 Chitinophagaceae bacterium | reverse complement strand
GTCAATGCCCCTCCTGTCCATAAGATACCCCTTATGTAAAGAAACAGGAAGCGATAAACCGCTTCCTGTTATCAAATCTTTCGGGTCGGGATATGCCATTATCCTCGTTTTCCCTTCATCAAGTATTATGGGCACCAGTGCTTTATAATCACCACGTGTTTTATAAACCAACACCTGCGGAGTTACCCCTGGTATACTTTTTTGGGCAAACAATGGACTAGCCATACACACACAAACCCCACATAGCCAATGGCTCAGTATCCTCATTTTGTAATTACAATTTTCTTTGTTGCAACATCATTGCCTGCCTGCAACTGTACCAGATACATGCCTGCTGCAAAACCTGATGTATTCACCTTAATAGTTTGGTCTGCTGCACTAGCTCCTGCACTGTATACCTCACGACCCTGAATATCTGTAATGCGTACTGAAGTAAGATCAATACCTAATGGGGCAATGTATAATATTTCATTAGCCGGATTAGGGTAGATAGATACGTCATTTTCTACACTTGCTGGCTCAGCAATACCTACATTCCTTACCACCTTCATAAAGATAGGATTCTCATAATATTGGCTTCCAGTAACTATAAATGAACCAGAAGCGTTAGTCTGGTGTTCAATAGCTAATACATAATTGCCAGGAGCTGCATTTACATCTGTTGTAGCAAAAGTATAGGTATTAGATGTTTTAAAGTTGATAGAGCAACCAGTAACCTGCTGGATAGTAAATGTAGCAAGTGTTGATGTGTTAATCAATATTGCCTCTAGGGTACCATGCCAGTTTGTATTGGTAAAATTAGCCACCTTAGTAGTGATTGACAATGGATTGTGCTGGGTAACTGTTGTACTTGATGGTGTTAAGTTAATATTATCATACAAGCAAACTCCAATGGTATTCGTAATCAACAACATATTATAGTTGAGGAAAGTTCCGTTATCACCTACCAAAGTCCATGTGCTTGATCCTGTTGCCTTATATAATACATGTAAAACACATGGACCAGGAATCATAAAGAAACTCTGGATACTAGGAGTAAAAGTCAATAATGCAGAACTGTCACCGGCGTTTATTGTTTGGCCTGTTATTGTTTGCAATGTACCCATAAGTGTTCCTAAAGTATCAAATACCTCTACGGCAAAATCTCCTTTAAACTGTGTAGTTCCACCATTAAGTATTTTAGCAGTAACAGCGGGTGAGGTTACATAGCCAGCTGGTGAATTTACCTGGCAGTCAAGGTGTGACAACATTTTAATAGTACCTGTATTAGCTGCGATAGTTTCAGGTTGGATACCAAATACAGCAGTTTGGTCACCATTGAAATTACCACCACTTAAGGCAGCTGGTGTCAAATTATCAACACTGAAATAACCATTTGAATAACCACTCCAGCCCCAGTTAAAGTGCATAAAGTTAGAAGCATTGTAGCCATCACCTACCCAGCAGTGACCACCATCTGTAGTACTATAACCAGTATATAAAACCGGACGGCCTGCATCAAATTCAGCCTTCAGCATTGATATCCATGTGGCTGTAGCAATAGGACCAGGGCCACCGGTAACACCAAAACGGGCATACCCCTTCAATGAACGTTTATAATGAAAATAATTCTTCAAAGCAAACTCTGCACAATTCTGTATTGGCGATTCAATTTCTGTAACATATGAGCCCGAACCTGTACCCGAAGATGGACCATAGTTCATTTCCACACTCACACCTGCATGCCACATAATAGTTTCAAGTGGAATATTATTACCCGAAGTCAATGCATTCGGCATTGCTGTCCAGTTATAAGTAGTATTACCGAAATCACAAGACTGTGTAGCATAGCCTGTAGGTGTATATGTATGGAATCCATTACCCACAGTAGGCCATTTCCAGAATTTCATAATCTGCGACATTGCAGTTGCCACACAACCTGTCACGGCCCTACCACTTGAATTAGATGGGCATAACCCGTTATAATTACCTGCAACTCCTGATTGTGGAAACTGATCCCATGTAGTAGATAATAATGGGGTTACCACAGTTGTTCTTGCTGCAGTTTCCCTTTTACCGCTTAATAAGTTCTGCCATTTCTGTGGGGTTCCTTCCTGTGCAGGTAAATTATGCTCTATTACATAAGTTATCTGGTTAGCATAGCCTTCTATCCATGTTTTGGTAGTTGGGGCTATTTTCTCTATATCAAAAGAGGATTCATTTGAATAAGCTAATACAGGAATAACATTATCATCTGCTGATACCATAACAAACCCGGTACCGCCAACAATATTAAACACATAGTAATCGTTCACAATGCCGCTAGCAATTTTGGCACTTCTTACATAGGAAATTGTAAGGTCTGAAGGGCCACTAATACCCTTAACTCCATTTGAAATAAGGTAATTACTACCAATAGTTTTTGCTGTATTTTCGTCTACAGCCTTACCATATGAAGTAAATCCCGCACATAAGGACAAGAATAAGGCACTACAAATTAGAAAGCGTTTTTTCATAAATATACTTTGAGGATTTTTGTATTTGTATTCAGTTGAACCTTAGAAAAAACGATTCGCTAATTCATAATATTTATTAAAAATTACAGAATCGCTCAACTTGGCCACCAAAAGTAGAAAAAAAATCTTAATAACGCTCCAATGCATTAGGATTTTTTTCTGCCCTATTCACGTTCACTGCTTGGTTGAATGATACCAAAGATTCTTACCTTTTACCTATAACCCAATAATCACCCCTTAACCAATTCATCACTTATTGTATAATTCATTTTACCAAACCTTCATTGTCTTAAAATTATAACTTCAACAACTTAAACTTTGCTAGCTGAAAAACACCTTTGGGTTGCAAAAAGCCCCAAAGTATTTATACGTAAAAATAAAATACTAAAAAAAGCCGGAGTCCTCCTTTATTTATCCATTATATTTATAACCAACGGTTACAGGTTTCCACCCAAAAAAGCATACTTTTGCATCCGTAAAAAACGATTATGCAGAACCTCCAAATGGTGGACCTCAAGCGCCAATACCATAAAATAAAAAGCGAAATTGATACCGCAGTTCTTAATGTTATT
>CANGSR010000512.1 GCA_947456055.1 Chitinophagaceae bacterium | reverse complement strand
GTATAGCCAACTTAAAAAAACACCTTCGCCAGATGAATTATTTGCACAAATCGTAGATAATAGCCCGCTTACAGAAATGTATAATTGTGGCCAAAGGAATGACCAAAAGAATTCAGTAAAGTTGATTAATGAATATATTGATAAGGGGATACTGAATAAAAAGTGCAAGACGGTGAAGCTGAAATTAAATAACTAATTGTATAAAATACCGAACCCTCCGGCAGCCTATTATAGGTTTGCCGGAGGGTTCTTGTTTAATGAATATTATATTTGGTGAATGGCTAATTGTGGGCAAATGTTACCCTGCTTGCCAACCAGCTTTCGCTTACTGGTACCAGCCACTTTTCCAGTAATTCATCTTTGGTTAATACCACATTATTAAACATTAGGGTGTCTTTATTAATGTAGCCCTTGTCAATTGCATATTGAACCTGGGTAAAAGGAAGCATTTCTGCTTTGTTTTTTATCAGGAAAGTAATCATCATCCTGTCGAAGAAGTTTACATCATACTGGCGTTCCAGGCTTTTAATAACCCTTACCGCACCATCAATACTGCAACCACCCAGTTGGTCCTGGCTTTCATCAGCTATCATAACAATGAACTGCCTGAAAAGCAGCTTGGCCCAACCCTTTACCGGTGCACCATGAGACATCCATTGGGCATAGAAGTGGTGCAACTGTTCATTGACCTCATTCTCTTCTTTCTCGATGAAAGCACGGCTACACTGGTAAACCCATACACGGGATAGACCCGGAAATTCTTCTGGTATGAGGTTAATTAATTCAGGATTTGGCATGGTGCAAAGATAAGGATAATTGGTTTTAGAACTTAAGGTATCAGGCTAATATCGATTTGGATTTGCCCTAGTGGGAGCCTATTTTACTATCGTAGTCAATCCCTTGTTTTCTTAAGATTCCCTTTACCCCTACAGCAAACAGTGCCAGGTAGGCAAAGCAAAATACAGTAACCCAATAACTATTGTGAATACCAATACCCGGGATATCGGCCAATTTGCCCTGGATAGGAGGAATTATGGCACCACCTAATATCATCATAATCAGGAATGCCGAACCCTGTGAGGTACTATTGCCCAAGCCAGCTATTGACAGTACAAATATTGCAGGCCACATAATTGAGCAAAACAAACCGCCACTAAGGAAGGCATAGGTAGCAATGGTGCCGGTGGTGAAAATGCCAATAAGCATACCCAGAGCTCCTAGTATGGAGAAGATAAGGAGCGTACGTGCAGGTTTATCCTGGCCGGCATAAAATGCAAGGGCCTGAACCATGATACAGGCAATATATCCGTAAAGTGGTGTGATATTATTCTGTGCAATGGCATTAACACCTAAAACCACTATGAAGGCTACTAATGGCACTACCAGTAGTAAGGTGTTTTTGAGTGTTTGTGATGGTTCGAAAATTTTGATAGAACCTGTCCAGCGGCCTATCATCAAGCTGCCCCAATACATAGAAATAAACGGTGCCACCTGCGAAGATGTATAACCACCAAACAATGGTTGTTTCAGCAGTTCGCCCATATTGCTTTGTATAGAAACCTCAACACCTACATAGGTGAAGATGGCCAGCATACCCAGCACTAATTGGGGGTATTTCATGGCACCCCAGCCTTTGGGGTTTTGTTTGGCACTGAGAAGGGAGAAAAGCAAAGTGCCTACTATAATTACCAGGCCGGCAATGAGCCACTTGAACCGGGTGGTTTCAATAGCCTCAAGAATGCTTTTATCTGTTGTCTCAATTGTATAGCTTTGGAATACAGGAATGAATACTGCTATTAATAATACAGTCATTATTAATAGGGCCGCAATGGCTTTGGGCGAGTTTTCTGTTTCAGTCTCAAATTTCCCGGTTGGGAGTTTTTTAGAGAAGAAAAACAAACCTGCCGCCATTATGAATAGCATACCAACACATGCATATAGGATGGTAACCTTGCCCAGGCCCAGGGAATTGATGAGGTCATCGTTAGCCTTTGTAGTGCCAAACAAGGCTAATGCAACTACAATAGGGCCTATAGCCGTGCCAAAAGAATTGATACCACCACCCAGGGTGATACGGTGGGCTCCGGTTTCGGGTGTGCCTAAAAGGGCTGCAAATGGATTGGCTGCTGTCTGTTGCAGGGAGAAACCTAATGCAACGGCAAACAAGCCGGTGAGCATACCAGGGAAATTATTAGCATTAACTGCTAATAGCATCACTACTGCTCCCAGTGCGGAAAACAGGAGGCCATAAACAATACTGTTTTTATATCCCCAACGGGCTACCACATCACGTTTAAGAACTGAGGCAGTGAAGTATAATGCAAGGGCACCAATATAATAGGCCAGATAAAATGCGAAATCTATAAGCTGCGACTGAAATTGGTCGAGCTTGAAATAATGCTTGCAGAAGGGTATGAAAACACCATTGCCGGCAGCTATAAAACCCCAGAAAAAGAATACTGTTACAAGGGTGGATAATGCACCCGGTGCTGTTTGGTTATTGCCTGTGGTTGATTGTGTTGCAGCTGTAGCGGCCTGGTTTTTACTGTTTTGCTCCATGAAAATGCCTATTTGGAGAAAAGTAGGAAATAGTATTGAATAATTATAATCAGGGGATGGATTTTAGTGATTTTAGCTGGTTAGTGAGATGTTTACCTCCCCATTAATAAAGCCATATCTTCCATGGTTAAATTTTTGTATTCACCACTATTAATGCCATCAATCCCCACCTTGCCAATGGCCGCACGAATAAGACGGAGGGTGGGGTAGCCCACAGCGGCCGTCATACGGCGCACCTGGCGGTTGCGGCCCTCTGTAAGGGTCAATTCTATCCAGGTTTCGGGGATGCTTTTGCGGAAGCGAATTGGGGGATTGCGTTCGCCTGCCTCTGGGGCAGGATTCAATATTCGTGCGGAGGCTCTTTTCGTAATATATTGCCTGCCGTCGATGGTAATGTTAACGCCCTGTTGGAGTTTTTTAATGGCTTCATCTGTCACCTGTCCTTCTACCTGCACCCAATAGGTACGTGGATGGGCAAAACGAGGTTCCAGTAGTTTTTGGGTAATGGCCTTATCATTAGTAAGCAGTAGAAGGCCC
>CANGSR010000511.1 GCA_947456055.1 Chitinophagaceae bacterium | reverse complement strand
GCGAATTTCATACCTGAATATTCGGTATGGAAACCAGCGGTCAATTCTTGTTCTGCTTCTGCAAGGTCGAATGGAGCCCTGTTGATTTCGGCAGTAGATGCTATGATGAATATAACAAATGAAATCATTACAGGTATGTGGCCTTTAAAAATCCACCATCCATCAGCCTGACTATTCACAATATCCGACATCCTCAAGCTATGGGTAAGGATAACAATTGCAATAAGTGAAAGACCAACAGACAATTCATAGCTCACTATTTGTGCACCACTACGCATAGCACCTAGTAGTGAATATTTGTTATTACTACTCCATCCCGCCATCAAAATACCTATAACACCAATGGAGGAAACAGATGAAACATAAAGAATACCAATGCTTAAATCCCATATCTGTAGGTCTTTAGCAAAAGCTAAGGGAGCCATTACCAACATTGAGGTAATCACTACAATTATAGGCGCCAGGTTGAAGAGGAACTTGTCGGAAGTAGTAGGTGTCAAACCTTCCTTCATAACCAACTTTAGCGTATCAGCTACCATTTGGAAGGAGCCTTTTGGTCCAACCCTGTTTGGTCCAAGACGCATTTGCATGAATGCGGCCACCTTACGCTCCATATAACCTAAAAACAGGCAAAGTGGAACCAAGAAGGCGAGTAAGCTAATACCAGCTAGAACCATGTCGGCAATGAGTACCAATGTATCATTTTTCAGAGTAGCAGCCAACCAGCCATGAATGCCGGAGGCCATTGATGCAAAACTGAATAATAGTATCGTGTTCAAAGTATATATCGTTTAATCTTATTATCATTCCTGACTTTCACTGGATATAAATTGTAATTATATGGTTGAAATCAGCTTGGTCTTTTTGTAAATTTCTTTTAGTGTTAAGTTTACAGGGATTGATGGTAGTCTCAAATATTCATTTATGTCTGAGTATTCCTTCATTTCCCATAAATCATGTTTGTTAATATGGTAAACTTCAATCTTAATTGTATCTGATTCTACTAAAACATAGGATTTGAGGTCTTTAATATTTCTATACAGTAAAAATTTACCTTTCCTGTCGTAATCTTTAGTGGATGGTGACAATACTTCGAAAATTATTGAAGGATTTAGGACGCTAATGCCATCATTTTCGAAAGTTATTGGTTCATCACAAATAATAGATACATCAGGGTAGGTAAATAAGATTTTTTGTTCGATAAAAATCCTTGTATCACTATTAAAAGGTTGACATGGACTTTTACTTAATTTTTTGTCTAAAGTTGATAGTATGTTTTTAGCAATAATATTATGTTGTATACCTGCACCTGCCATGCTGAATATCTCTCCCAGGTAATATTCATGCTTCTCCAGAGAAGCATTTTCCATTTCAAGATATTCTTCAATGGTATGCTTCCTATTTCCGTAAGCTATTGCAGGTTCCTGTAATTCCATTATCTATTATACATTGAGTTCATTTAAGTACATCAATTCATGCTTATTATCTGTCAACATCTGGTATTACTAAGTCAATTGTAGCCATTATAGCTACCAGGTCACCTATTTTAGCACCTTTAGCCATATGTTCCAGGGCAGAGAGGTTGGAGAAGTTGGGTGAGCGGTATTTAATCCTGTAAGGCGAAGCAGCACCATCACTTACTATGTATACCCCTAGTTCGCCTCTAGCTGTTTCAACCCTTTGGTAAAACTCACCTTTTGGCAACTTGATTACCTGCTTGGTTTTAGCCTGAAAATCACCTTCCGGTATGTTATCAATTAGTTGCTCTACAATAGAAATTGATTGTTTCATCTCGGCCATACGAACCATATACCTTGAATAGCAATCACCGCCTGTACCCAATATTTCTTCAAATTGCACTTTTTCGTATCCATCATAAGGAGCCCATTTCCTTACATCACAACTTACCCCTGAACCTCTTGCCGTAGGACCTGAAACACCATAAGAAATGGCATCTTCGGCGGATAAGTAACCAACACCTTTTGTTCTTCCTTCAAATATTACATTACCAGTAAGTAATTCATCATACTCATGAAACTTATCCTTCAATTGTTTGATGACGTTTTTTGTCCTGTTCACGAAATTAGGATGCAGGTCGTACATCACACCACCAGGCACACAGTAATTCTGAGTTAAGCGTGCACCGCATGTTTCTTCCATTATTTCAATAATAGCATCCCGCTCACGGAAGGCAAAGAAGAAAGGCGACACAGCACCAAGGTCAAGACCAGTACAACCCCACCACAGCTGGTGAGAGGACAGGCGGGTTAACTCGGCCATAAGGATACGAATAACTTTAGCCCTGTCTGGAGCTTCTATTTGCAGTCCTTTTTCAACGGTCAACGCACATGCCTGGTTATTGATATGTGCACTTAGGTAATCCATACGACTTGTTGCAAAAATGAAGTTACGGTAGGAGAGCCGCTCACTCATTTTTTCAATAGACCTATGTATATAGCCCAAATGAGGTTGGACTTTTTTAATAGTTTCACCATCAAGCCATACCTTCAGGTGCATTACACCATGGGTTGAAGGGTGTTGGGGCCCAATATTTATGACAAATTCGCCATCTTCGGTTAATTCCGGATCTCCTAGCAAACTCATATTTCTATCATATTTTCGTCAACATAATTTTTTCTCAATGGATAACCTTCCCAGTTTTCATCCAGTAGCAATCTGCGTAAATCAGGATGGTGATTGAATTTTACACCAAATAGGTCATAAACTTCACGTTCTAACATAATAGCTGTTTTCCAAATGTCGCAAACTGTATCTGTTATGGGGTCAGTTACATTATCTAGTTTCACCTTTACCACCAGGGTATGCTTATGTACCTTTGATAGCATATGGTAAACCATCATTAAATGTGTTTTCCAATCGATACATGTAAGGCAAAAAAGATAATCAAAACTTAGGTCAGGATTATTTCTAAGTGTTTTCATTGCCTTTCTGAAATCGGCAGGCGTAATCAAAGCAGTTAAGAATTCCCCGGTTTCATCATATGTAACAGCGGGAAACAAGGCGCTTACAGATAATTTTAGTTCTTCCTGGGTCATTTACCGCTTTCTTTAGATTGTTTAAAGTAGGTTTCGTGTTTAATCTTC
>CANGSR010000510.1 GCA_947456055.1 Chitinophagaceae bacterium | reverse complement strand
GTGTCTTTCGACTGGCAATTTTTAATGATATCATCGGCACTCCATGCGGGTATATTTTGGGCATTTGATAAATTAGATAATAAAAGGAATAATAAAACCGGGAGTAGCTTTTTCATTTCAGTAAATGTTAAGATGCGGCAAAATTACAAGCTAAAGGGAAACTATTTAGTTAAATAACATTTAGCTCTAATTGGGAATGAAGGCCTATTGGCTGGGCTACAACTAAACCATTGTTTTTCCACAGTAAATAGATATATTTGGAAAAAATGCACCAATGGAATTCGATTTCGGCACCGATGTTCAATTGAAGTCAGACAATGAGCTCATAGACATCTATATCAATCCCAGCTTTTACCAACAGGAAATGATTGATGCAGTAGCTGCCGAAATTAGAAGGCGCAAATTGCCTATTGAAGCCCTTAATAAAATTAAGACCGAAAAGGATAGGGCCAGTGTTACTAATTTGGCTGTTGGCAAACAGGGGAATACGCTTTACATCGTATTATGTTATTGCTTGGCGCTATTAGGTGGAATTCCAGGTATAATTGCAGGTTACATTTATTATTTCTCCAAACAAAAAGGCCCTGATAGCCAGCAGTATTATGTTTACAACGATTCAACCCGCAAACTAGGACTTGGTATGCTTATAATAGGGTGCATTATATTTTTCTATGCCATAATGACCCGCCTTGCCTGATGCAAAGTATAAGAGCGATTAAAATAAATGATTACCAAAGAATATATACAAGCCAACAGGTAATCTACAACCACTGTCTAACTACTATTTACTAACTACTATCTACTAACTACTATCTACCCCTCCCGTCTTTCTACTTTAGACTTTCTACTTTCTACTATCCACTATTTAAAAATCTAAAAAAGCAGTACGTTTGCTGTCAATATGGACAAGATAGCATTACTTAAAGAAAAAAACCTGCAAGCCCTAAAAGGTGGGGGAGATAAGCGTATTGAAGCCCAACATAAAAAAGGTAAACTCACAGCTCGTGAGCGCCTCCAATTATTGCTCGATGATGGTTCTTTTGAGGAAATAGGTAAGTTTGTTACCCATCGTAGTACCGATTTCGGCATGGAGAAGGAAATTTATCCCGGTGATGGTGTGGTAACTGGTTATGGTACCATAAGTGGCAGGCTGGTTTATGTTTTTTCTCAAGATTTCACAGTATTTGGTGGTAGCCTTTCCGAAACCCATGCAGAAAAAATAGTAAAGATAATGGACCTTGCCATGCAAAATGGAGCACCGGTTATAGGTCTTAATGATAGTGGTGGTGCCCGTATACAGGAAGGTGTTGTATCCCTGGGTGGTTATGCCGATATATTTTTGCGCAATGTGAAAGCTAGTGGTGTTGTGCCACAGATATCAGCTATTATGGGCCCTTGTGCTGGTGGTGCAGTTTATTCTCCTGCCATTACCGACTTTATCCTTATGGTTGAACATACTTCTTATATGTTCGTAACTGGGCCTAATGTGGTAAAGACAGTAACCCACGAAAGTGTAACCAGCGAAGAACTAGGTGGTGCGCATACCCATGCATCAAAATCTGGGGTTACCCACTTTGCTGTAGCCAATGAGATTGAATGCATAGAGCACATCAAGAAACTGGTAAGCTATATGCCACAAAATTGCGAGGAGGATGCCCCGGTTTACCCATATGAGGCAGGTGATGAAATGCGTCCAAAATTGAATAGCATAATCCCTGCTAACCCCAACCAGCCTTATGATATTAAGGAAGTGATAGAAGAAGTTGTTGATGCTGATTCCTTCCTGGAGGTGCATAAAGAGTATGCCGAAAATATAGTTGTAGGTTTTGCCCGACTTGGTGGCCGTAGCATAGGAATAGTGGCCAATCAACCTGCATACCTTGCCGGCGTACTAGATATTAATTCCAGCAAGAAGGGGGCACGTTTTGTGCGTTTCTGTGATGCTTTCAATATTCCATTACTGGTATTGGTTGATGTTCCGGGCTTCCTGCCGGGTACCGACCAGGAGTGGCATGGTATCATCATCAATGGTGCAAAGCTATTGTATGCCCTTAGTGAGGCTACGGTACCTAAAGTAACGGTGATAACCCGCAAAGCCTATGGTGGTGCATACGACGTAATGAACAGTAAGCATATTGGTGCCGACCTTAACTACGCATGGCCTACAGCCGAAATTGCTGTAATGGGTGCCAAGGGTGCTGCCGAAATTATCTTCAAAAAAGAAATTTCTGAAGCTGATGACCATGAAGCTAAGCTCAAAGAAAAAGAAGCCGAATACGTTGAGAAATTCGCCAACCCATATGGCGCTGCAGCCCGTGGATTTATTGACGAAGTAATAATGCCCGACGAAACCCGTAAAAAACTAATAAAAGGATTTAAAATGCTTGAAAACAAGGTGGTGAAAATGCCTAAACGCAAGCATGGGAATATTCCGTTGTAAATTCAAAATTAAAAATTCAAAAGTCAAAAGCCGCACGGGGATACCCTCTTTTCGTGAATTCCGGATGGTTAAAAGTGATTAATAAAACAGACAGTATTTAATATAAAAATGGGCTAAGAGGTATTACCTTTTAGCCCATTTTCTTATTTCATTTTCAATTGTGCAAAGTAGGGATGCTCGGGGTTTACAATTAGTTCATTTCTTAGGGGATGAATGAGTACATCCATTTCTTCAAGTGGTATAGCCCCTAATAATGGTTCGCAATCACCCGGTAATACCATGGCACTGCATACAGTCCTGCGGTTTTTGAATCGTAATTCTACCGGCGATACCACATCACATTCCACTACATGGCCATTGGCTAACTGGGCTTTTTTCTTTTCCATTACAGGCAATTGTAATTGCTCCTGTATAGTTTCGTTAATGGCCAGCATGTAGGAACCAGTATCTACCAAAATATTCAAAGGATACCTTTTTATCTCATCTTCACCAATAATATTGCGTCTGGCCAAACCTAAATCTTCAGCATTTATTAGTTCAATATCAGCATATACTAAGCCCATGGTTGTAGTATTTATATAATCAAAATTATGGTAAAAATTTGATTTTGTAGTGGTAACGGGTTATCAAAATAGGTAATGGGCAGAAGCTCGCTGGTTAAATTGTTTTCTAGCACCCAT
>CANGSR010000509.1 GCA_947456055.1 Chitinophagaceae bacterium | reverse complement strand
TAGCCCGAAGGGCTAAAATGAGAATAGCCTCTAATGAAACACAATGTAATTAACTTAAAGAATATAGAAGACTATTAGGATATTGATTTTAATAGCCCGAAGGGCTAAAATGTGAATAGCCCCCGGTGAAACCGGGGGGAAATAAAATAAAACCTTAATGAACCCCAGCGGGGTTCAATGTGAAATTAAATTTGAAATTGACATGTCGATGCCTCAAAAACATTGCTAATCCAATTAAATGTAACAACACAATGCCAACAGAAAAACAATATTTCAAACCCACAAGGATTGAAGACGCCATAAAGATAGCTGGTGAACATCCAGGTGACTTCTGCTACGTAGCAGGCGGAACCGATGTATTGGTCAATAAATACCAGGGCAACAAAGAGTGCAATTGCCTGATAGACCTTACAGATATTGCCGAATTAAAAGCAGTATCAGTAGAGGACAATCACCTGATGATTGGCTCCCTGATAAAACTAGACGACCTTAAAAAGCATGAAATAATTGTTGAAAAATACCCTACGCTGGTGTTGGCAGCCCACGAGGTAGCCTCACCAATGCTACGCAAAACTGCAACCCTGGGCGGCAATATCCTTTGTGAAAACAGATGCTCATTTTACAACCAAAGTGAATGGTGGCGTGAAGCTATAGGTTACTGCCTGAAATGTGATGGGGATATCTGCATAGCCACAGGTGGACGAAAGGCTTGCTTTTCAAAATTTGTATCAGATACTGCACCAGTACTCATTAGTGCCGGTGCCAAACTAGAACTCCATGACCTTGACGGATCAAAAATTGTAGATTTAGAAACCATATATACCGGCGATGGTATCCAACCCCGGAACCTCTCCCCTACAGCTATTATTAAAAGCATCATCCTGCCACTCGACCAGGATTACCGAATAGTATTTAAAAAATTACGCCCCCGTGAGGCTGTAGATTTCACCTCCCTCACCACAGTAATATCCCTTACCGATAATGGCGACCTAAAAGTAGTAGTAGGCGGCGTAGACCCCGCCCCCGTAGTAGTTGATGGCTCACTTAATAGTAATACCGAAGATTTTTATGTAAAAAAAGCCCTAGCCAAAGCCCGTGTAGTAGACAATGACTACTACACCCGCAAATACCGCCGGGAAATGATGCATCTCTTTTTGGAGCAAAGCTTTGAGGAGTTACTTGATGGGTAGTTGAAATTTGTAGTAAGATAAGAAATTAATAAAACTCCCTACCATGACAAATATGTTTATTAGGCAATGTGGGGACTGCCCTCCTGTTTTTAGGAGGGCATGTTAAAAAGGAACTGGAACAGTTCCATTTTAACTAGGGTGGTTGGTGTTCGTTTAGCAAGAAATGTTTATCAAACCCAATAACCCCACGTTCCTCCTGATGTTCCACGTTCCTCCTGATGTTCCGATAGGGACATCAGGAGGTGCAAATAAAAACCGGTCTCTGACCGTCTTAAACTTGACACTGCCTAAATACTATACTAACTAGTCCATCGTTACTCTTATTTCCAGTAAACCTCTTCCTCCCCCACTAGTCCAAACTTTATCCTTGGTCTAGTTTCCAACAAGCATCGCTTGCGAAATCCCTAATACCACCACTTTACCCAATTACCATCAAAAAATCCCCCACCCCCACCAAATTTTCTGGCACAATTATTGCTTTGGGTTAATCATTAATAATATTACCTAAACCGAAAAAAGCTAAATTATGTTCAAAAAAATCATGCCATTCGTGGCCGTTGCAGCTATATGCGCAGCATCATGCGGTAAGCCGTATTCCAACACAATTAACCCGGTTCCAGTCCCTACGGTCAAGTACGATTTAGTATCAGTATTTGCATCCAATGCCGTAACCGCCAAAACCGTAACCATTGATGCTACCGCAGGCGGCACATTTGTTGGTAACGGAGGAGCCCGTTACATTTTCCCCCCCAATGGTTTCCGAACAGCAAGTGGAGCACTTGTTACAGGTAATGTCACCATTAGGGCCGCAGAATTTCTTTCTAAAGCAGATATGATTTTCTCAGGGGTACTACCCATCAGTTATGGACAGCCCCTAATATCAGGTGGCGAAACCTATATCAGGGCCACCCAGGGTAGCAACGAGGTCTACATGGCATCCGGTAAACAGTATACCGTAAAACTACCCCAAAAGAAGACTCCTCCAGCCGGAATGCAATTATTCCTTGCAGGCGGCTCATACCGAACCACCGATCTTACCAATACTGTTAACTGGGCACCAGACTCAACAGGATCTCATGGCTTTGTAATTATCGATGGTGATTCTTTATCAATGTCATCAGACAGCCTACACTTTGCCAATGCCGACAAGTTCATGTCATTCCCTAACTACCAAAACTTTACCATTACAATAAATGCTGGCACAGTACCAATTAGCGATACTATGCTGGTCTACACATCATATGATGATTACAATGGGGTTTGGCCAAATATTGATAGAATAGCCCCTGGTGTATATTCTGAGGATCATGTACCAAACATTCCTGTTCATTTTGTTGTTATCGCCATTATAAACGGTGGTTTATATTCAGGCACCCTTGGGGCAACTCCAGCAAGTGGCTCCAATTATACTATCTCCCTTAGCGTCACAACACCAGATAACTTCAAAGCATTGTTAAAGGGCCTGTAATTTTGTATTTAATCAAAAATCCGGTTGCTGCAATAACATGCACCAACCGGATTTTACTATTTGTTGTATGTAAACTAATTTTCGTTTTTTCTATGTAAACATCATTACTGGCGCAAGTGTTCCGAAGGATCACTCGTGTCTACCCAAATCAGCCGGATTGCATCCGGAATTAAAAGTACGCAAGCTGAATTGAAACAAAAAGCTCAATAGCTAACAATGCCCATTAAAAAATCCGCCACAGGCGCAAATGTTCCGAAGGATTATTCGTGTAAACCTAAATCTGTCTTTCTGCAACATGCCATCATATTGCAATAATCAAATTACCTACATAGCTATAGAGCAAACAAACCCCACTAGTCCTACGTTTTACATGGATCAAAATATAGTGGGACGGACATGATATCTAATCCTGTCCTGCATGACTATGGTTTTTTAATACCAAATATATAAAATGCTAGACCAGTTCTTATTAATTGATT
>CANGSR010000508.1 GCA_947456055.1 Chitinophagaceae bacterium | reverse complement strand
TCTACGAGAGCAATGACAAGTGGGCTTACGGACGGGAACTGAACTCTGAAGTATTGGTGAATAAAAAGGATGCGCCTGCCTTATCTATGCTTAAAACGCCTATTTCGGCACTGGTATCTAATCCCGACCAGAAATTCATTTACGTTTACGACCCGGTAAAGAAATGGACTTTCATGGCCGAACTGATAGGTGTAACCAAGGAAGACCCTACAAGGCGAGTATATCCATATGTTTTAAGGAAAGAAGGAATTGCACCTGCCCAATACGGCATAAAAGGAGTAAGCCCAGATAAGATAATGGAAATTGAGGAGAAATACGACCTTGGTGCGGATGACATGTCGGAAGGATATGGCAATGAAGGGGAAGAAGGCACACAGGAAGAGACTTTTTCAGAAGAAGACGACAGCGCACAGGATGTGGTTTAGTCTGCTTACAGATGCACCATCACAAGTGTTTAATAGAATAATAACAAGTCATTGATACCTACGGTCTATATTGTTGCGGGTCCTACGGCTGTGGGTAAAACTGCTGTAGCCATTGAATTGGCACAGAAGCTGGGAACTGTAATCATTTCTGCGGATAGCCGACAGTGTTATAAGGAAATGAATATAGGGGTAGCCCGCCCATCGGCAAATGAATTGGCCCAGGTTAAACACTATTTCGTAGACGAATACCCAATAACTACTAATCTTAGTGCTGCCGATTTTGAGCAAATAGCTTTAGATTATTTGTATAATCTATTCAATAATTATCAGTCTGTAGTTGTATGCGGAGGCACAGGTCTGTATATAAAAGCACTCTGTGAAGGGCTCGATGATATGCCCCCAGTTGATAAGTATATTGACAGGCAGGTAGAAGAGGAATATGAGGAAAAGGGCATAGAGTGGCTTCAGGAGTCAATAAAAAAAGAAGACCCCGCCTTTTTTGCAGTTGGTGAAATAAAGAACCCTGTAAGAATGCTAAGAGCCCTGTCGTTCATCCGCTCACATGGAAAAAGCATTACCGTTTACCGTACCCAAACAAAAAAGAACCGACCTTTCCGTATTGTAAAAGTGGGCCTCGAAATGCCTCGTCAAGAGCTGTATGACCGTATCAACCAAAGGGTAGATAGTATGATGGCTAATGGCCTGCTGAAAGAGGCCCAGCAATTGTACAGCAATTGCAATCTGAAGAACCTACAAACCGTAGGTTATGTAGAGTTATTCGACTATCTCGACAATAAATGCACCCTGCCAGAGGCTATTGACAAGATAAAACAGCATACCCGCAACTATGCGAAACGCCAACTCACCTGGTTTAAAAAAGATCCTGAGTTAATTTGGTTTTCACCTTATAAAACAGGGTTGATTGAGGAGATTATGGCTCTTTAAGATAAACCTGGAAGTTGCAAGGAGGCCCATCGGGCTTCAATAGGTATAGCCATGGTATAAGCGCAATGTCATAAACTTAAGGATTTACTATGTCTACCTACCTTTTGATTTCACATTGAACCCCGTTGGGGTTCATATGCACTTTTATTCTATTTCCCCCGGTTTACACCGGGGGCTATTCACATTTAAGCCCGTTGGGCTTATAAATCAATTACATAACAATTTATTATTAGGCTGCCAAATTCCTTAATTCATTGAAATTGGGGTGAAGTGGACGTGAATTTTCTAACCAATTTAGCAATAGAACATTTATCAGACTCCCTGGAAAAAATATTTTCTCCAGCAACAATGTTTGGCATCATATTTGTTTGTTAAATTAATACCTAAGCATCACTGAAAAACAACAGTAATTAACAAACAGATTTGATTGTGCATCCCGGTAATATTGTTTTCTGCTGTATGAATTGCTTAGACCTACACCACTAATTTTCTGAATAAAATTAATGAATTTAATAATGTAATCTTTGGTTCGCCAATGCAGGTATTTTATTGTTTAAAAACTAAAAATAAATGACTTTACTCACAAAAAACTAAATCTAAAAACGAAAATATGGTGCTATTTATATTTTTCATCCTTTTCTACTTATTGCAATTACGCACATTCAGAAAAAGGCTTGTTCCTGTGCTGTGCTACCAACAATGATTGTACCTGGGAAGACACATAGCTAACCCCAATTAATCGTTTTTAGTTTATAGTTCACCTCAAAAAACGGGCTATATATGCTAATGATGATATGTTTAATAATGGGATTGCTAAAGGCAACAGCAAAAGGAAAACCAAAGAAACAATTGTAGGCTTTATGCCTGATCGATATACTAAAGTATTATCCCCCAATCATCTTTGATAAAAGAAAAAATCCCTGAAATTTTGGTCTGGAATACCTATCATCCGATATCGGCTCCTTTCCAATTAAGCAGGGATTTTTCTAATTGAACTAAATTCAGAGAAATTAAAAAATCTGTCAGCACCGCTTTCTGCGGTCAGACAGATTTTTTGGCGAGGTAGCTAAACTGATTTAAGAAATAAGCCAGGCTATAATAATAAGTCCTCAATAAAGAAGGGAAATCAATAACTCATTTTAGCCCACTACCTGCCTCTTGCTTCGCATAAATCCACTCGCCAAAAACAGGCCACCAGTGATTATAAATGGAAGATTAATGACCAGCACAATTGACAATGAAATGGCTACCGAATGGTTATTGGCGTAGTTGTGACTATAGATAAATGGAGCAAATCCAATACCTACTAGCAGGAATAATACCCCTCCAATTTTTTCCCAACGCCAGGCAATCAGCAAAAATGACAAGAGGATAAAAGAAGGAATAAGGTGCATCAAAAAATGGCCAATCTGCTGCATAACAGTTTGCCCGGGCTCAAAAGCATCCAAAGCAAACATGCTGATAAATAAGATGGCCAATATGCAGATAATACGTGGCAGCCAATATAGTATCTTAGCTGAAACCGACATTGGATTGTTCATAAAATATATTTTAAGTGAAAGAATGACACAAAAATAGTGCGCACTGTTTCATCCACATTTGACAAAAATCAAAAACATAAAAAACATTAAAAAAACAATAAGGCTTTCATACAATTTGAATTCCTGAATTCAAATGAGTATTTTTATTTCCTTCATTGCCCGTAATTATGCTCGAAAATTTATTCAAATACATCAATACTATTCGTCCCATAACCGACGAAATTAAGGAAGTACTGACCCGTGACTTCGAAATTAT
>CANGSR010000507.1 GCA_947456055.1 Chitinophagaceae bacterium | reverse complement strand
TCACCAAATGGGTGGATAACAAGGACTATAGCTATAAATCAGAAACTGAGAATAGCCTTGATTCCTTAAAAAGGCTGGCTATGAGAGAAAATTATTACGAAAATGCAGAAAAGGAATTTGATGCATTGAAAAACAAATTGGCCCATGATAAGAAACAGGACCTATTAAAGCATAAAGACCAGGTAAAGCACATGCTTGAAAACGAAATTGCCTCCAGATATTATTTCGTAAGGGGTAGGATAGCGCAAGCTTTGCAATACGATAAGGAACTGGAAAAGGCTATGGCATTGATTAATAACCCTGCTGATTATAATGCTATTTTGAAGAAATAGATTGTTGACTCAAATAGAAAATGGCCAAATCTGAAGGATTTTGGCCATTTTGTTTTAAAGATAGGATACTTTAGTGATGACTTTGTTTATATAATATCAATGACGTAAGCTCAATAAAGAATATTAGCCAAATGTATTTGAGGCGGCAATTCCCCCTTAAACGTTGGCCTTGAGCGTTAGCGAAGGGGGCAGGGGGATGTTTTTATAAAATCGTAACATGTTTATTTAGGTTTACTCAATATATGCAGCTAAACTATCCATCGGTATATCGCCGGCATAGTATTTAATTAATTTACGGTTGTGGTCGTAAATATTTATTTGGGGTAGGGCTTTGAACATGTAGGCATTGTCGTTAAAATTCACACTATCAGCACCTATATACATAAATGGGTAGTCATTGATTTTAAAGGATTTGATAAAGTTGGGTAGTAATATTTTATTTGTCTTATGTGCTACCATCACCCATTTCGACTTTACGAAGTACTTATTGTATTTTTCAATTTCTTCGGTCATATCCTCGCAATGAGAACAATTGGGGTTGAACATCATAACGAATAGATTTGCATCATTGTTTAAATCATCCTGAGTTACAACAAGCTTTTCGTGCAATTTCAGGTTGTGGTCAAATTCGTTTTGGCGTATCCTTTTCTTCTTGTGAGATTCTTTTTTGTCAATAACTACATTGTAGTGCTTTTCTTTTGCTGTATCAAATAATGTAGTTATAATCAATTTTGGCATAGGTGCGCCTATCACCTGATAGTCAGTAGTATCGGTTTTATGGAATTTTGGTTTTACTGGTTTTTGGGCCAATAAAGTAGACGAAACAAGACATAAGGAAGTGAAAAATAGTACTCTAAGCATAAAGTAGGTATTAATGGCGGTTTAAAGGTATTTGGGTAAATTATCTGTCCTATTCTATATATTTAGCCAAACTATCAATTGCAACCTGGCCATTGTAATACTTCATTAGTTTGCGGTCACGGCCATAGATGTT
Organism: Chitinophagaceae bacterium; assembly: GCA_947456055.1. Lineage (GTDB taxonomy): Bacteria > Bacteroidota > Bacteroidia > Chitinophagales > Chitinophagaceae > Nemorincola. The sequence goes on along the minus strand of CANGSR010000507.1, from coordinate 1,849 downwards.
TATTTGGGGGAGGGCTTTGTACATATAGGCGTTTTCGTTGAAGCCTGAGCTATCTATGCCTACATAAATAAATGGATGCTCATAAGTCTTATACCCCCTTACAAAATCGGGTATATAGGGCCTCATACCTTTGTTTGCAAGCAAAACCAGCTTAGTTCTTTTAAATAACTGGCTATTTTTCAGGAAGGTGAGGGTTTGCTCTTCGCAATGGGAACAGGTAGGGTTGAACATCATTACAATGAGGTTGGCACCATTATCCAGATCCTGGTCGGTAATTACAGATTTGGCATGACCTGTCATGCTTATTTCTTCATCCCTGTCATGTTTTTTCTTTCTTCTGCCCTTGCTTTCAGTATCGTCAGTTGTCGATTTATTTGTTTTGGTAGTATCAGCAGGTAGTACTACTGTAAGGGGGGGCATAGGAGTGCCAATAATTCTATAGTCAATTGGTGTATTGGTTTGATTTTCCGTAGTTTTAGCAGGTGTAATGCCTACCTGGGCAAAAGATGGAACTGTGCAAATAAGGCACAAAGGTAAAATTAGCTTTTGTAACATGATGCTAATTTAGGGATTTAAATCAAAAAATAAACATAAATCTATGAATGCCGATAACAATATACCTCTTGCCGAAAGGGTTCGACCAAAGAATCTGGGCGAATTTATAGGCCAGGAGCATCTTGTAGGCCCCGGTAAGGTTTTGGAACAGATGATAAAAAGCGGTCGGGGGCATTCCATCATTTTTTGGGGGCCACCCGGCGTGGGTAAGACAACCCTGGCGCAGATAATTGCCCACTCGCTTAATATGCCTTTCTTCACACTAAGTGCTATAGATAGTGGTGTGAAAGATGTGAGGGGCGTGATAGAACTGGCCCGCCGAAGTGGCCATGCACTATTGTTTATAGATGAAATACACCGTTTTAATAAGGCCCAGCAGGACAGCCTGCTGGGTGCGGTAGAAAAAGGGATTGTGACCCTAATAGGTGCTACCACCGAGAATCCTTCGTTTGAAGTGATTAGTGCATTGCTAAGCCGAAGCCAGGTTTATGTGCTAAAAGCCCTTTCCGAAGAAAATATGAAGGATCTGGTGAAGCAGGCAATGGTGAGGGATAAATGGCTGGCCTCGCAAAACCTGGTTATCAATGAGTGGGAGGCTATATTGCAACTAAGTGGGGGTGATGCGCGCCGCCTGCTGAACCTGGTCGAATTGGTTGCTGATTCGCTTCCTGAGGACAATAAGGTGCTTACCAATATTATAGTGCAGGATATAGTACAGAAAAAAATGGCCTTGTACGATAAGACAGGGGAGCAGCACTACGATATAATTTCGGCCTTTATTAAATCTATGAGGGGGAGTGACCCAAATGCGGCAGTATATTGGTTGGCCCGGATGATAGAGGGTGGGGAAGACCCTAAGTTTATAGCCCGCCGCATGGTAATATTGGCAAGCGAAGATATTGGAAATGCTAATCCGAATGCCTTGTTACTAGCTACAAGTTGTTTTCAGGCTGTGGAAATGATAGGGTATCCGGAATGCAGGATTATATTGTCGCAGGCAGTTACCTACCTGGCATCGTCGCCCAAAAGCAATGCCGCCTATATGGCCATCAATTATGCCCAGGCCCTGGTGAGTAAAACCGGTGACCTCCCCGTGCCTCTGCCCATCCGTAATGCCCCCACTGGCCTAATGAAAAATATGGACTATGGTAAAGGCTATAAATATGCGCACGACTATGATGGCAACTTCGTGAATCAGGAGTTCCTGCCCGATGCCATAGCCGGCACCAAACTTTACGACCCTGCCAATAACCCTACCGAAGCCCGGTTGAGGGAATATTTGAGGAATTGCTGG
>CANGSR010000506.1 GCA_947456055.1 Chitinophagaceae bacterium | reverse complement strand
TAAGATGGCTGTTGAGGCTGGCCGAATGGCTTATAATTCTGCACCTGGGGCTGTGAGAGCAAAGGCAGAAGCTTCAAGCCCATTGACTAGTTTTTTGAATTAATTGGAAATGTAGCTTTTTGATAGGTGCAATTAAATACACAGATTATGTTTCAGGAGGAGTTTGAAAAGTATAATTGGGATGAGGTTCATGACCGTATTTATAGTAAAACTACTGTAGATGTTGAAAGGGCTCTGGGAAAGACCCGCAGGGATATTGAAGATTTTATTGCATTGATTTCACCAGCTGCTGCGCCTTATTTGGAGCAAATGGCCCAGTTAAGCCATAAGATCACCCAAAAGAGGTTTGGAAAGACTGTGCAACTATATGCGCCACTTTATTTATCAAATGAGTGTCAAAACATCTGTAATTATTGTGGTTTTAGTTTTGATAATAAGATGAAACGCCGCACCCTTTCAGCTATAGAGATATTACAAGAGGCTGAATTTTTGAAGAAGGAGGGCTTTGACCATGTATTATTAGTGACAGGTGAGGCTAATAAAACAGTGGGTGTGGATTACCTTGTAAATGCAGTAAAACTACTACAACCCCATTTCTCCAATATTTCTATTGAGGTGCAGCCGCTAGATGAGCATGAGTATAAATTATTGGCCGATGAGGGGCTTTATGCAGTTCTAGTGTATCAAGAGACCTACCACAAAGATAATTATAAACTATACCACCTTAAGGGTAAGAAATCTAATTTCGACTATCGGCTCGATACTCCAGATAGGTTGGGTAGGGCAGGTATTCATAAAATAGGCTTAGGCGTTTTGATAGGGCTTGAAGACTGGAGGACAGATAATTTCTTTACAGCCTTACATGTTAATTACCTTGAAAAGCACTTTTGGCAAACCCGCTACAGTATCTCCTTCCCTAGGTTGCGCCCTGCTACCGGGCTAATTGAGCCAAAGAGCGTAATTAGCGATAAGGAGTTGGTGCAACTCATTTGTGCCTGGAGGATTTTTAAAGAAGAAATTGAATTGTCTATCTCAACCAGGGAAAATGAAGTTTTTCGAGACCATATTATTCAACTTGGTGCAACTGCTATGAGTGCGGGTTCAAAAACTAATCCCGGTGGATATGCAGTAGAGCCCGAATCATTGGAACAATTTGAAATTGATGATAGCCGTAGTGTATTGGAGGTGAAAAATATGATTGAAGGCAGAGGATATAAACCAGTCTGGAAGGATTGGGATAGGTTTAGGTTTGGACAGAAGGTCAGTTGATAGTAGCTTTATTTATTGAATGAGTTACTTTGAGTGGTAATCTAATTAAGTATGATAAATATATGTTAATCAAGTCTTTAGAGAGCCTATCCTATGATGGTTTGTATTTAGTCTGGGCCGAGGCATTTAAAGACTATGCCCATTCCTGGACTTCGGATGAATACAAAAAAATGTTAGTGAGGAGAGGGTATAATCCATCTTTATCATTTGGGGCTTTTGACGGGGACAGGTTAGTGAGTTTTGTTCTTAATGGTATATGGGAATGGAATGGCAAAAAGACAGCTTATGATACCGGAACAGGTACCATACTAGAATACAGAGGAAAGGGCTTAGTGAAAAATATTTTTATAGAGTCAATCCCATATTTGAAGAAAGCCGGTGTTAAACAGTGCCTGTTGGAGGTTTTAGATAATAATGATAAGGCGATCAAAATCTATAAAAACCTGGGTTTTAAAGTAGAGAGGGAGTTTAATTATTTTATTCAGAATAAGGATGCTATTGTGTTGAATTCCAATAAGATAACATACATTTTTCAAATCAAACCAATTACCCTCGAAATAGAAAGTCAAGTAAATGGATTTTGGGATTTTACCCCTTCCTGGCAGAATAGTTTTGACTCCCTTAATAGAGAACCTGGAGATTTTATTACCCTTGGCTTATTCAATGAAAACGTTTTGATAGGATATGGTATTATCGAACCTTCATCTGGCGATATACCCCAATTAGCCATCCATCCTGATTATAGACGGCAAGGATTAGCTACAACCCTTTTTGCGGAATTATTAAAATACAATCAAGCCCCCTCTATAAGAGTAATTAATACAGATAAGAAGTGTACAAATATCACTGCATTCTTGCAGAGTTGTAATATACAAGTTAGTGGTGGGCAATATGAGATGGTATTTGATATCTAGATTATTAGGAAGCCACTTTGAAATGCGGATTATCTCTAATTGCTAGCCGAATATATGTTAAAGTACATTCAAGACCCAATTATCCACACTTTGGGATACAAAGAAAATGGGATGACCCAAAGAATTGTCGTACTTTTCGCTTTCAAATAATGGTCGCCTGTTATAAATGACTAATTCCAGTATAGTACTTGGAGCCATTCGCCCTGATTTACTGCAAGAAGAAACACTTGCAGATATTTTCCGTGCATCCGCACAGAATTTTGGTTCTAAGATTGCCCTCATTTTTGGTGATACATCTCTTACCTACCACGAACTGGATAGGTGGAGCGACGCTATGGCACATAATCTGTGGGAAAATGGTATTCGTCCGGGTGATGCAGTCGGCCTTTGGTGGCCACGTGGTTTGGAACTTCATGTCGCTATTCTGGGTATTGTGAAAGCAGGTGCTGCCTATGTTCCTCTTGACAGGGAAATGCCTGCTGAGCGTGTAGAAACCGTTCTAACAGAGGTTGGCGCAAAAGGATACATCAGCGATAGCCAGTTAAATCTTTCCTGTCCTGTTTTTAAGGTAGTTTCCCAGCCCAAAAAGGAAGCATTAATCATGATTCCAAAGGGTGCGAAACCCGATGATTGGGCTTATGTATTGTACACATCCGGCTCCACAGGCAAGCCTAAAGGAATTCCAATAGCCCATAGGCAAATTTGTCATTTGGTAAGGGCTGAACAAACTGTATTAGAGGTTCAAAGTAGTGATAGGGTTTACCAGGGGTTTTCTGTGTCGTTCGATATGTGGTGCGAGGAAACCTGGATTAGCTACCTCGCAGGTGCTACCTTATGGGTGGCGGATGCCGCCACAGCCAAGTCAATTGACGAGCTGGATAGTGTTTTACGTAAAAACAGGATAACTGTTCTCCATGCTGTGCCTAGTTTGTTGGCAGTGATGGAGGATGATGTTTCCTCATTAAGAATAGTAAATGCTGGTGGTGAGGCGTGT
>CANGSR010000505.1 GCA_947456055.1 Chitinophagaceae bacterium | reverse complement strand
TGACATGGCTAATCACCCCAGTAAACCATAAATTACTGTCAGAAACGCCAGGATACGACACCCTCTCCGTGGGAGAGGGCCGGGGTGAGGCCTCCGATTGGCAAATTTAGCTTAAAACCAACACTTGTCAATGGCAGAGGGCTGGGGTGAGGCCTCCAATTGGCTATCCGATTTCACCCGGCAAGCGCCTCCAAAACAATACTTGTCAATGGGAAAGGGCCGGGGTGAGGCCATCAATTGCCTATCCGATTTTCCCTAGCAAGTACCATAAAAGCCATACTTGTCAATGGCAGATGGTGGGGTGAGGCCACCACGAGGTTATCCATTTTTTAGAGCAAGTACTACTAAAACAACACTTGTCAGCGGCAAAGTGGGCCAGGGTGAGGCCGCCAATTGGCTATCTAATTTTCCTTTCAATCAACACTCGTCAATGGCTGAATAATGCTACCAGTACTTATCTTAACCCGCTAATTTGCCCCTATAATAATTTCCAAAATTACTCATCATTGAGTTTTGAGCACCTGGTATACATATTTCCCTTAGTTTTTGTGTGCGCAAAAAATCCAGATTATTATCTATCCATCCAGCATTGTTACCTGAAGAACTTAAACTATCTATATTTCCAGATAAAATAAATGTAACATTACCATCATTCACCCAGCCCAATTCAATTAAAGTACCCTGGGGGCATGTTTTTGTACCAAATGATTTCAAATGAACACATATATTGTAACCATTGGTATTCCTGGCCTCTATCCCAAATGCTTTACTACCATTTATAACGTACTCATGTACTGCAACATCTGTAGTTTGATTAACCCCGGACCATTCCACGTAAATTTTCTCTGAAGTACCGGCAGCAATTATATCAGGAAATTTCCAGGTATTCATTTGATAGGAATGGTTAATGGTGCTGGCCATGTCGTATTTTGTTGCATTTACTATCGTGACATATCCCCCCTGTCCCATAAATTGAAAATTTGTTTGTTATTTATTTAAGACGTTTTTATTATCATCTATTTGTTTCACAAAAGTATAATTTTAATTAATTGTGTTGTATGTGAATATTCACGTAATACGTACGTGAAAAAGACCCCCCTCAATGAGTGTTGCTTTGAATTTGTTTTATGGAGAACTTTTTCCTAATGAAGGGCAATAAGGAACGTTGATTAAATAAAGTACACCATATGGCGCAGGTATTTTTCTTTTATGCAAGGCACAAAATCCGTGAATAGCGACCTATTTAAGGACTTTTGTAACGCCGCAGAAAAGGAAAAGAACAAGCCAAATGGTGTACTTTATTTAATTATCGTTCCTAAGATAGAAAGTACCCCCATTAATCTCTTTGGCAGAATGGATTAATAGGGCACTTTTTACCAATTAAAATCGGGTATTCAGAAATGAATGCAAGAAAACCTGGCTGCCATTACTTGCGAAGCCAATATTTCATCTGCGGAAATGCAATTTCTTCAGGTGACGTGCATTTGGCAGGATCATTGGTCATGCCAAACCATTGTAATAAAGGCAGCCCAATATAAGAACCTGAATTAAATGCACCTATTAGAGATTCGGCACCACCTCTATATCCATGTGGGTGAAAAATCACTTCTGGTTCAAGGTTTAGATGGTGCATTGCAGCCCACGACCAGCAGATGGTAGCCATCTCTGCCCCAGCCTCATGCAAATCCCCTGAAAGTTTATCTGGACTTTGGGCCACCGCCCTATCATTAGGCAATAAAACCGCAAGGTGTCCCGCATCGTGCAGTAAATCTCCTGGATATTTTAGCAATTGGGTATCATAAATCATTTTACCGTTCTTAATATCAATGCCAGGCAAGAAGGTATCTTCTGTAAGACTACCAGGCATGCAGGTGATGCCTATTTCATTGATAAAAGTGGTGATTTTCTCAATGAGTTCATCATAACTCTTAGTTTGTTCCATTGTTTAGGTCTTTATGAAATTTGGAGATAGGGGAACGTTGATTAAATAAAGTCCACCATGTGGCGAAGGTTTTTTTCTTTTATGCAAGGCACAAAATCTGCGAATAATGAATTATTTAAAGACTTTTGTAACACAGCAGAAAAGGAAAAGAACAAGTCAAATGGTGGACTTTATTTAATCATCGTTCCCACGCCATAAAAATAAAAAAAACGAGGAATATTGGCTAAAACTAATATTCCTCTAATCCTATAGCACGTAATAAATTATTCTCCCATAAAAACACTGCCTATTTCTTTCATTTGGGCTTCTGCACCTATTTCAAGCCTACGTGCATACATTGCTTTTGCATCATTACCTGCTACATACCTCAAAATATCTTTACCATCAGTTGCTGCCTCATATACTACATCAGCTATTTGTTCTGCCGTAGAGTAGTTTGCCGCACGCTCAGGATTGGCAAATACACCAAATACTTTTTGAACCATTTCTCCATATGCCTCATGATTACCCACGTCCAGCGACCTGCTAATAAAATCAGTCTTAATACCACCAGGGGATATGGTTTTAATACCAATGCCAAATTGGCCCAATTCAAATTTCATACTTTCGCTCCAGCCTTCCAGTGCCCATTTAGTGGCATGGTATACCGAATTCAATGGGAAGGTAATCAATCCACCTATTGACGTAGTAGTAATGAATAAACCACTTCTTTTTTGTCTGAAATGAGGAATAAACGCCTGGGTAACCCTCATACTCCCAGCAAATTAGTATTTAGCTGACGCACCAACTGTTCATCGCTAATCCCTTCCAAAGGGCCCACCAGGCCATAACCGGCATTGTTGAATACCACATCCACGTCCCCCATTTCCAGGGCCTTAGCTGCGGCTTCAGCTATTTGCTCCTTATTGGTTACATCTAGGGCCAGGAGAGTTATGTTAGCCTCACCTGCCAATTCTGTTTCTTTTTCAGGTGTGCGCATTGTGGCAATCACCTTCCAGCCATTTTTTGCAAATAATAGAGCTGTGGCCCTTCCCAGCCCTGTTGAAGCTCCTGTAATAAAAATTGTTTTCATTTTTGTTGTTTTATTGGAATGAATGTTCATTCCATTTTGTGATTAAAAAATTTTATTCCTTCAGTGCATCCCAGGCAATACGTAGCTGATTATCTAACAATGCCTCTGTTAGTGTTTTATTTTCCGCCAATATCCACCTTATAAAACCCATTATCCCCCCCATCACAAACTGCATTATTT
>CANGSR010000504.1 GCA_947456055.1 Chitinophagaceae bacterium | reverse complement strand
CATTATCCCGAGCATTTTGTTTTAAGCCATAGGCTATATTGGAGGCACTATTCGCCCTTATTTGCCCGCAAGGCAAAGCGGATAGCCACTGTTTCCACATTCTCAAAGGAGGATATTATAAAACACTATGGCATCGACCCTAAGAATATAGATGTGGTATGCAATGGTGCCCATGATGAATACAGGCCACTGGACCATAACGAAAGGGAAGCCGTGAAGCAGAAATATGCCGAAGGTTGCGAGTATTTTGTTTTTGCCGGTGCCCTGCATCCACGTAAAAACATTGTGAACCTGCTGAAGGCATTTGTCATCTTTAAGAAAAGGCAGAAAACCAATATGAAGTTGGTAATAGCTGGTCGCCCTGCATGGAAATATGAGGAAGTGGAGCAAATGCGCCAAAGCATGGATTTTAAGGATGATGTGAAGTGGGTGGGCTATATGAATGTGGATGAGCTATCGCAGGTTATTGGCGGGGCTTATGCGCTGGTATATGCATCTTTGTTTGAAGGATTCGGTATACCAATTCTGGAGGCCCTGCAATGCAACGTACCCGGTATAGTAAGCAATACATCGTCAATGCCAGAGGTAGCCGGTGATGCTGCCTTACTGGTAGACCCAACAAGCCCTGAAGACATTGCTGCTAAAATGCATATCCTCTATAAGGACGAAAACCTTCGCAAAAAGTTGATTAGTAATGCATCCCACCAAACAAAAAAATTCAATTGGGATATTAGTGCATCACGGTTGTGGGATAGTATGATGAAGAGTGTGCCAGATAATAAGTAGCAAAATCTTTATGGATCTTCGATTGTCATTTGATTGTAAAAATTTATGGATTCATGCAAATTTTCACAGCAAGTTTGCATGCTTTGTTGAAGTTGTTTAATTTTCTTGCCTGTTAAAATTAGTTTTTTTAAACAGTACCACCTTTTTTTGCATTATACCTACTGAATTTGCTATCTTTTATACGTGATTTATAATTTATTTTATACTCATGTATGTGTATGCTTTTTGCTTTAATTGAGTTACAGTAGATTAGAATCTGTTAATAATTCGTTTTGGTAAATCGCACTACTAGTTAAATTTGACCCATTTGTTCTATCATTTTTTTTGAAAAAATAGTTTTGATATGAAATTTGATTGCAAAATTGCGTTTATATTTATATTGATATTTATTGCCGGGAAGTTTTGCCTGGCACAATCACTTATTTATAACTATACAGGTAATGCAGAAACTTATATTGTACCAAACAATGTAAAAAGTATCCTATTTGATGCCCAGGGTGCAGTAGGTGGTTCGGCAGAGAAGTCGGCAGGTGGCTATGGAGGACGTGTGCAGGGTAAAATAGCAGTTACACCAGGTATGGTTTTTTATATTCATATAGGTGGGCAAGGGTTGAGCAGTAATAATAAAGATACCCATGGGGGCTATAATGGAGGTGCAGGTGGTAATTATTATTCTGGAAGTGGGGGTGGTGCCACAGATATCAGGTTAGGAAATGATGATTTGTCAAGCCGTATTATAGTTGCTGGCGGAGGTGGTGGTGCCTTTGAAAATTATGGAAGTAAAAATGATAGCAAAGGTGGCGATGGTGGGGGTCTTGTAGGTGGAAATGGTTTTACTGCAGGCAATAACAATAATGCAATCGGGGGACAAGGAGGTGGGTCTATTATAAAAAATACAGATGCTAATGGCTCTATATTATGGGGCATCCAGGGAGAATTAGGACAAGGTTCTTCACCCGTTGGTGCTTATGGAGGAGGAGGTGGCGGCGGATATTATGGCGGCACCGGTGGTAATTGGAGTGGTGGCGGTGGTGGCTCGTCTTATGCCAGCCAGGTTGTAAATTCAGTTACCCATACGCAAGGATATAATAAAAATGGCGATGGCCTACTTATTATTTCACCCCAATATGAAATTATACCAGTGCATAAGCCTGAGGTGGAAAATGGTGATATTTTTTTATCTGATAATCCAAAACCTAAAGTTGGTTTATGGTTTGAAATTTTCTGTGATGTGGCTTTTAAAGCTATTGCCGATACTTTGCTCAGTGCTAAAACTGCCCGCAGCCAATTTAGCAGGGTTCCTGAAAACACTTCATTGTATCAGTTCAGGCGTATAGATTTGGGATATAGCTATAAATTAAATGAGAGATTTAGTGCTGAGGTAGTTATTGCTGCTGCTGATGACAATGGTTTTGGGCACTTCTTTAGTTCATCGGTGAATGTTAAAGTTGCCAAACTTCGCTGGAAGAACATTTTCAAAGGAACTGATTTGATCATGGGGCAGTTATACACTCCCGCTTTCCATGATATGTCTGAGCAAATTTGGTCTTACAGGTCTATTGAACGTACGATTAGTGATGTTTACCGCACTCCTGAAATAGATTTGGGTATGGCCCTGCAAGGGACAATTTCAAAGAAAAAGAACATTGGCTATAAGGTAATGATTGGCAATGGTAATGCGCAAAGGGCTGAAACTGATAGATATAAGTGGTTTTATGGCGATATATATGGCAAATTCCTGCAAAACAGGTTGGTATTAGATTTTTATGCCGATTATGAAAAGATTTTGTGGAATCCTAACTGGCACAGAGACCGCCAAATGAACAAGTTATTTATAGCCTATACAGTCCCTAAAATTACAATAGGCTTTGAGGCATTTATAAATACATTAATGGGAGACAATATTGCCATAAAATCGGATGGTATAACTACTGACACCCTAACTACCAGAAGAATTGCCATGTCGTTTTTTGTGCGTGGTAGTCTTTACAAAAATAAACTTGGGTATTTTGCCAGGTATGACAGGCATAATTGGGGTACAAGTATCAATACTTCTGTTTACCAAACATTCAACAGCCAAACACCATTTTATGAAAACGCAACTAACCAGCAGTTTTTAACGTTTGGCGTGGATTACAAACCCTACGAAAACATTCATTTCATGCCTAATGTTTATTACAACTATTATGAAAACGTAAGTGCTATTAATTATGGCGCAGATAATAAAGGGGCTGGATTAACCTACAGGATTACACTTGCCTATTTATTTACCTGAGTTTACCCCCTATTTTATACACTACAATTTAGTATTTTCAGTAATTCTTTTTCTTTGTTTGTCATAGTAACAAGTTTCTCCCATTCCTTTTTGGTTTCACTATGTTTTAGATTTACCTTATACGTGTATTGCAGCATTTTG
>CANGSR010000503.1 GCA_947456055.1 Chitinophagaceae bacterium | reverse complement strand
GCTAAATTGTAATTGAAGGCAAAAATGGATCATGAGAATCCTCAAACTGGATTAAATATAACAATAAAACCCACGCTTTGCATGGGTTTTATTGTTAAGTGCGGAGAGAGAGGGATTCGAACCCCCGGACCTATTACAGTCAACAGTTTTCAAGACTGCCGCAATCGACCGCTCTGCCATCTCTCCGAGGTCAAAATTAGATAAGCAGAACGAGATTTAAAAGATTTTTTTGCTTTCTGCTATATATTTATTTGTTGTAAGGGTTTTGCCGCCACTTTGTATTATTACTGGTGCGTAACTTATTTGTTACCAATAGATTAAATTGTAAGCTATTTTCATCTTTTATTCATTTCGGATATTAACAGTTTCTTGCAAATCCGTTCGGCCCGATATAACGTAGATATACTAAATTTGAAAAAATGATTAGAGCCATTTCCAGGGGCTTAGCGCTCCTCTTACCTTTCTTTCAGTTGAGCGCCAATGCCCAGCACAATTACGAACAGTCTAAAACTTTTAAACAGATGAACGCAGCTACTTCGCATGCCACGGGGCATAAAACAGAAATCGCCACATTTGGCGCAGGGTGCTATTGGTGCACCGAGGCCCAGTTCCAGATGCTCAAGGGCGTGGAGAAGGTGGAGTCGGGATTTACCGGTGGTCATGTAGACAATCCCACCTATAGGGAGGTATGTAACGGCACCACCGGTCATGCCGAGGTTTGTAATATCACCTACGACCCCGCCATCATAAGTTTTGATGAACTGCTTGCCGCCTTCTGGACCTGCCATGACCCCACCCAGCTCAACCGCCAGGGCAATGACGTAGGCACCCAATACAGGTCGGCCATTTTTTACCACAACGAGGAGCAACATCATAAAGCCGAAGAATACAAGAAGAAACTCAATGATGAAAAAGCCTGGGACAAACCCGTAGTAACCGAAATAGCCCCATTTAAGGTATTTTATAAAGCCGAGAACTACCATCAGAACTATTATAACCAAAACGGCGAGCAGGGTTATTGCCAGTTTGTGGTAAAGCCCAAGGTGGAAAAATTCAAAAAAGTATTTAAGGAAAAGCTGAAAAACCATTAATATAGCTCTGCCTTAAAAGCTAATTATTGAAAGCAAAACAGTATTTTGAATAGGATTTAGCTATCAATGCAGTCCTCATAAATTACTGACATATTGTCAAAAATATTGGGATACGACACCCTCTCCGTTGGAATAACAAATTTGTTGCACATAAGTTCTTTTAAAATGACAAAGGCAATCACGGTCTGAAATCCAAAATTACTGTCAGAAACGTTAAGATACGGCACCCTCTTCCTTTGGAGAGGGCTGGGGTGAGGCCACCAACTGGCAATCCATTTTTTTTTTAAAACCAAACTTGTCAATGGGAGTGTCTAATTTGTCGCACAAAAGTTCTTTGAAAATGACGTGGGCAATCACGGTCTGAAATCCAAAATTACTGTCAGAAACGTTAAGATACGGCACCCTCTTCCTTTGGAGAGGGCTGGGGTGAGGCCACCAAATGGCAATCCGAATTTTTTTAAAAACCATACTTGTCAATGAGAGATGTCCGGGGTGAGGAAACCAACTGGCGTTTGTCAATACATCGTTTTAGTAACAAATAATATTTAGGGTTTGGTAAACGTTTCTTAGTTTTCCAAACCCTATTTTTGTTTATATAAAAAGGTATTACCTTTAAATATTGCCAGCACAATAAATTTCAATCTACAATATGCCTCCAATAATTACCATACGCCACCTGAATAAAAATTATGGCGAGAAACAAGTTTTAAAAGATATTAACCTGACCATAGAATCGGGACAAATTATAGGGTACATAGGGCCAAATGGGGCGGGTAAATCTACTACGGTGAAGATACTCACCGGCATCATACAGGAGTATGATGGAGAGGTAATGGTTTTTGGAAAAAACCTAAAGGAAAATGTACTTGAGGTAAAAAGTAAGGTAGGCTATATACCCGAACTTGCTGAGCTCTACGATCTGCTCACCCCACGTGAATACCTGGCCTTTATAGGTAAGCTATATCATCTAAGCGATAGTGTAATAGAAGACCGCAGCCGTAAAATGCTCGACTCTTTTGGCTTATTGGGAAACATAGACCAGCGAATGGACAGTTTCTCAAAGGGTATGAGGCAAAAGGTACTCATCACATCTGGTCTATTACACAATCCATCAATTGTTATAATGGACGAACCACTATCTGGCCTCGATGCTAATGCAGTAATTCTCATTAAGGAATTACTACAGGCACTGAAACAGGAGGGTAAAACCATTTTTTATTGCTCGCATATGATGGACGTAGTAGAAAAAGTTAGTGACCGAATTATCCTCATCAACAATGGAACCATAATAGCAGATGGCACCATCGAAGATTTGAAAGCAGGGACAACAGATTCTTTAGAACAAATCTTCTCCAGGCTCACATCCACTGGTAACCAGATGCAACGTGGCGACGACCTCGCCGCTGCTATGAATGGATAGGAGGGGGATAATAACATTTAACACCAAATGTTTATTGATAGCAATTTTTGCTAAGCTAGGAGAAGTTGTATTAAGGAATTTGTGTTTTAACTTTTAACTTTTGACTTTTTAATTTGAAAAGTCTTTTTAATTTGAAACGAAGGATTTTTTGACTTTTGACTTTGAAAGACTTTTGACTTTGTAGGAAAAGGACTTTTTTGACTTTTTACTTTTTACTTTAAAAATGAACAAAATACTACTATATCTGGTTATGCTTCCATCAGCACTTTGGAAAAGCCTGGGTGCCGATATTGAGCAACTACGGGCCATACTCAATGTGCGGTTGATGCTTGACGACCGAAAGCCATCCCCCATAGGCCGGCAAAGTAAGGTGAAAAAAGACCGCAAAAATGGTAGTCTAATAAATGCCCTTACATTCTGTTTTATGGGATTTATTTATATGTTCCCTGTTATGATGGTGCCTGATAGGGTTTACTCTATGACACTCTATTTCGGAATGTTGTTATTAGCATTGACATTAATGCTCATTACCGACTTCTCAAATGTACTTTTCGATAGCCGGGACAAATTTATACTTTTCCCCAGGCCGGTAAGCGACCGTACCATGGTATTGGCAAGGTTACTCCATATTGTTATCTACCTTTTTAGGGCTGTAGTGCCACTATCATTGCCAGGGTGGGCAATGGTGGGTTATAT
>CANGSR010000502.1 GCA_947456055.1 Chitinophagaceae bacterium | reverse complement strand
GGGGGAATGGCCGCTTCAAGATTATTGGGCAATGGTTCATTTATTGGGCATTTTGGGTTATCGGGGATTACAAATCCCCTGCCATGTGGGACGGGATTTAAAATACCGTCCAGCAAAAAGTGCCTTTCTGGGTAGAGAACCTTTTGGTTTTAGGATTTCCTAAATATATTTTGATGCACCTTCGTTTCGATAGGCGATGCCCATCGCTCTGGGATTGCGCCCTTACAGGTCTTCCAAACCATCTTTAAATGCAATCATTACAGTCGGAATTTACTAATTCGATGACATTCCCTTACCTGTCCCTTGCAACAATTGACCTTCTGACAACCCATGGCGATACCATGGGCTAGTATATGGTGCCCTTTCAGGGCGCTGATCCTTATTAGTTTTCGGATTCATGATTGCTAAAGCAAAACAAAGCCCCGGCAAATTGCCGAGGCTCTACGTTTTAACTTTTGACTTTTAACTTTTGAATTATTAATAGTCCATTCCGCCCATACCGCCTGGCATACCGCCGCCGGCTGGTGCTGATGATTTTGGTTCTGGCTTATCAGCAATTAC
This sequence comes from Chitinophagaceae bacterium, assembly GCA_947456055.1. Taxonomy (GTDB): domain Bacteria; phylum Bacteroidota; class Bacteroidia; order Chitinophagales; family Chitinophagaceae; genus Nemorincola. Next base: position 2,650 of record CANGSR010000502.1, on the reverse strand, counting down.
ACACTCGGTAGTAAGGAGCATGCTTGCGATAGACGCTGCATTTTCAAGAGCTACACGGCCCACCTTAGTAGGGTCGATAACACCTGCTGCAAAAAGGTTTTCATAAACCTCAGTACGTGCATTGAAGCCATAGTCACCCTGGCCTTCACGAACTTTCTGAACAATGATAGAACCTTCCAAACCTGCGTTTGCAACAATTTGGCGAAGTGGCTCTTCCAAAGAACGACGAACGATCTGGATACCTGTTTTTTCGTCCTGGTTGTCAGATACTACTGCTGCCAATGACTCGATTGCACGGATATAAGCAACACCACCACCTGGTACAATACCTTCTTCTACTGCTGCACGTGTAGCATGAAGTGCATCGTCAACACGGTCTTTCTTTTCTTTCATTTCCATTTCAGATGCGGCACCGATATATAATACGGCAACACCGCCACTCAACTTAGCCAAACGCTCCTGAAGTTTTTCACGGTCGTAATCGCTGGTTGTAGTTTCGATTTGGGATTTGATTTGGTTTACACGGGCAGTGATAAAATCTTTCTGACCCTTGCCACCTACTATTGTAGTATTGTCTTTGTCGATAGTAATGCTTTCAGCCTGGCCTAAAGAGTTAATCGTTGCATTTTCCAACTTGTAACCCTGGTCTTCGCTGATAACGATACCACCGGTAAGAACTGCGATATCCTGTAGCATTTCCTTACGACGGTCGCCGAAGCCAGGAGCCTTAACAGCAGCAATCTTCAATGAACCACGCAATTTGTTTACTACTAAGGTAGCCAATGCTTCACCATCTACATCTTCTGCAATGATCAACAAAGGACGGCCGCTCTGAACCACAGTTTCCAAAATAGGAAGGATGTCTTTCAGTGTGCTTACTTTTTTCTCATAGATAAGGATGAATGGGTTCTGTAATTCAACCTGCATTTTCTCTGCATTAGTTACAAAGTAGGGACTTAAGTAACCACGGTCGAACTGCATACCTTCTACTACTTCTACAGTAGTTTCGGTACCCTTAGCTTCTTCTACAGTGATAACGCCTTCGTTACCTACCTTAGCCATTGCCTGGGCAATTAAAGCACCGATAGTATTGTCGTTGTTAGCAGAGATTGAAGCTACCTGCTCAATCATTTTGTTATCGCTTACTTTCTGGCTCTGGCTCTTCAGGTTTGCAACCACAGCAGCAACTGCCTTATCGATACCACGTTTCAAATCCATTGGATTAGCACCGGCAGCTACGTTCCTCAAACCTTCGCTGATGATAGCCTGTGCCAATACAGTAGCGGTAGTAGTACCATCACCTGCCAAATCAGCAGTTTTAGAAGCTACTTCCTTTACCATTTGTGCGCCAAGGTTTTCGATACTGTCTTCCAGTTCTATTTCTTTAGCTACTGTTACACCATCCTTAGTGATAGCTGGTGCACCAAATTTTTTCTCAATAACTACATTACGTCCTTTAGGACCAAGAGTTACCTTAACTGCGTCTGCTAAAATGTCAACACCACGCTTCATCCTGTTGCGGGCATCTATATCAAAGAAAAGTTGTTTTGCCATTTTGATTTGTAATTTGAATTTCCTGCTGCCAGGGCGGTATACCGGAAATTGTTAATAATTGATTGTGTTGTGTAATGAAATCCTTTTACCTGAAATATGAATCAGGAGCTAGATTTAGATGATTGCCAAAATATCGCTTTCACGCATAATGAGGTAATCTTCGCTCTCAAATGAAACCTCAGTACCGGCATACTTACCATAAAGAATGGTATCGCCTGTTTTTACTGTCATTGGCTCATCTTTTTTACCTGGGCCAGCTGCTACTACTGAGCCACGTTGCGGTTTTTCTTTAGCAGTGTCGGGGATAATGATTCCACCGGCGGTTCTTTCTTCAGCAGGAGCGGGCTTCACTATTACCCGGTCGTGCAAGGGGGTAATGTTCACAATTTTTGCCATAATTTTATTGTTTTTGTTTTATTGTACCTATCTACCTTCATATTTTATGCCATTTTAGAAAATGGTCAAAATGTCGGTCATTTTTGCAGAAAAGGGGGCTTTATTAAGCCAATATTATCCTTTTATGGACATTTTTGCATAGGAGCAGGCGTTTTTGATTATTTTTGGCAGACACAATCATATATGAATGAGCCTAGATGTGGAATGGAATACTTGATTACTTTCCCATTTTTAATAGCCGAACTTTTTCTGTTTCTTTACCTACTCATACGCTTTATTCCTGTTCTATCAGGGCTTAGAAGGTGGAGTAGAATTGGTATTTGTGGTTTGCTGGGTTTTGGACTATGCCTTTTAATAAACCAGTTAGGTATTAAAATGAATTATGACTTAATAATAAATCCCTTTACTTTATTAGGTTTGCTTTTGGTGAATATATTACTAAGTATTTGGTGGCGGAAGAAATGGGCATAAGTGGCAATAATATTAAATTCTGCATTGATATTGGTATTTTATTGTTTATCTTTATCCTAACAAAAACCTAGACTTATGAAGTATATTTTCTCCATATTGTTCGTCCTGATATTTAGCTCTACTTCTTTTGGGCAGAAGATACATTTTAATGATAGTACAAATAGGTGGACGTGTTTTATGGTGAACGATGTAAGTTGGCCGTATTTTGTTAATAAATATATATGCTCCT
>CANGSR010000501.1 GCA_947456055.1 Chitinophagaceae bacterium | reverse complement strand
TCTATTTTATTGTCAAGCTTTTTGAATTTCATGGATTTGAAGTATTTGATGTAGAAGAATTAGAAACCCATGGTGGTTCACTAAGGGTTTATGTGAAACATAGGGAAAACAAAGAAATCGCCATTACCGAAAATGTTACCAATTTAATTAACAGGGAGCTCGACCAGCATGTAAATGATATAAACAGCTACATCGGTTTCCAGGAAATGGCCAATGATGTTAAATATAAATTCTTATCTTATATCATCAACGAAAGACTGAAAGGAAAGAAAATCATTGCTTTCGGTGCCGCAGCAAAGGGCAATACCTTCCTAAACTATTGCGGCATAAAACCAGATATCATTGAATGCGTGGTAGATGACACCCCTTCCAAACAAGGTAAATATCTACCTCAAAACCATATCCCGGTAGTTTCGAGGGCTTATTTAGAAGAACACAAACCAGATATTATTATTATCCTGCCCTGGAATTTCAAAAAAGAAATAAGTGAAAAACTGGCCTTTACCAAAAGCTGGGGGGCTCAATTAGTAACCTACATACCAGGGATAGAAATTCAATAAAAATATGCGGATTCTTGTTACTGGTGGAGATGGTATGTTGGCACAGGCAATTAGGAACCTATGTCCTGCATACCCATTTGAAATTGTATTTTGCAACAAATACGAACTGGATATTACTAATTTAATAGCAGTAGAACGTTATTTCCAAAATTCAGGCTTTGGTTGCATCATTAATTGTGCTGCATATACCAATGTAGAGGCTGCAGAATCAAATGTAGAGGCTGCCTATCTCATCAATGAAACTGGCACAAAGAATTTGGCCATTATCGCTTCAAAATACAAAATCCCCCTCATTCATATTTCAACCGATGCTGTGTATGACGGGGATAAAAAACATGCTTATTCTGAATCTGATGCCTGCAATCCACTTTCGATTTATAGCAAATCTAAATTTGCCGGTGAATTGGCCATACAGGAACCAGGCACAAATGGAATTATCATAAGGACGTCATGGTTATACTCTCTTGACAAAGCAAATTTTGTAACCGCAATACTTAAAAAAGCCAGGTCTGCCGGTAAACTTAGTGTTGTATTCGACCAATTAGGCACCCCAACCTATACTTACGATTTAGGCTTAGCCATATTAGATATCATCAAAAAAAATTTTGATTACATAAATACTGGCATGAACATCTATCATTATTCTAATGAAGGTGCCATAAGCTGGTATGACTTCGCAGTTAATTGTTGCAGAATCGCAGGTGTTAATGCCGCAATTACTCCAGTATTTTCGACCGAATACCCCACTAAAGTAGAGCGGCCGTTCCATGCAATTATGTCGAAAGCGAAAATAAAGAATGACTTTAATTTAAGTATTCCCTACTGGCGTGACTCACTTGAAAAATGCCTGGCTGACAAAAACAAACTGGAAAATTTTTAAAATATACCTAAGCTAGAATCAATGGCCGCACCTCTGATATCAATTTGTATACCTTCTTATGAAAGGACCCAATATCTGGACAGATTAATGGCAAGTATTGAGCAACAAACATTTAGGGACTTTGAGGTAATTTTCACAGATGACAGTAAGACCGATAAAATAAAAAACTACCTGGAATCATATAAGGCCAACTTCCCTTTATATTATTATAAAAACACACCTTCACTCGGCACTTCAAAAAACATGGTGGAAGGAGTAAGGTATGCCAATTCCAACTGGATAAAAATGATACATGATGATGATTTCTTTGCAGATAAAAATGCACTTATGGAATTATCAAAAGTATGCCAAATGGATATAAAATTTGCGTTCTCTGGTTATAACGAGTATCATGAAAATAGTGGTAAATGTGTTAACAGGGCACTTAGCCAAGATAAATACGAATCTATAAAACGAAACCTGTCCATACTTTTCGCCAATAATCTAATTGGCTGCCCTAGTGTTATCATGATGCACAAAAGTGTTACGGAGTTCTTTGACACAAAGCTTAATTGGTTTACCGATGTAGAATACTATTACAGGATATTAGGCAAACTAAATTCTGCTTATATTTCTAAACCATTAATCAACATTAGTTACAATGATTCCAGCATTACCAGTGCCATCCACAAAAACCCTAAAATTGTAATACCAGAGGCTATCTACCTGCTTAACCTATATGGTAATAAACTCACTCATAGTTTAAAGACCTATGATTGCTGGTGGCGGGTATTCCGTAATTTAGGCATAAGAACAGAAAAAGATATCCAGCAATATGTACCAGATGCAAAAATCCCTAAATTCATTATATCCATGTTAAAAGTGCAAAGGTTAATAACCCCAAAACGGTTAAAGAACGGTGTAATATCAAAATCATTTATGGCTTTCTCTTACATTACCAATAAACTAACAAACAATATATAATAGACCTAATCGCAAACCGTTGTTGCCTATTATAAATTAGCACCAGATAGTCGGAAAACATAATTTCATTCCATAAATACAATAAATGGGCATAGTAATCAGGCAATCTATTAAAACTTCACTGGTTGTAGTCTCAGGGGCTATTTTAGGAATATTGGTTGTATTTCTGAGTACCAAATATCCTTCCAAACCACAATATGGGTATATAAAGACCATTACTAACTACGCCTTAGTATTATCGCAAATTCTACTATTTGGCTTGAATAGTACATTGGCAGTCTATATTCATAAATACACTGAAAATATTCCCAAAAGCAAATTGCTCATAACCTTTTGCCTTACCATACCAACAATACTGATTAGTATCTTTTCAATAATCTATTTGTTTACTAAAAAGTGGGTGTTACACCATTTCCAACCAGATGACATACCCTACATGAACAGGTACTATATATGGCTGCCGCTTTTCATTACATTGTTTCTATACATGACCATATTTGAGCAATTCCTTGGCTCACAAATGAAGGTTGCGATTTCGGCGTTTATGCGTGAAATTGTAATAAGGGTAGTAAATATATTACTTCTGGTTCTTTTTGCTTTAAACCTCATTTCATTTGATGTGCTTGTTATAGGTATCATTTTAAGTTACTTTTTGCCAGTTGCCATCTTTATTTTCATCTCATTGGGCACCAAAGTATTTGGCATCTCATTTAATTTCAATGAATTTTCAAAAGCTGAATATTCCGAACTGATAAGCTTCTCGTGGTATCATTTTCTATACAATATATCCATGATGCTCATTGGCTATTT
>CANGSR010000500.1 GCA_947456055.1 Chitinophagaceae bacterium | reverse complement strand
CCATGTAAGGGGTTATTGGGTTGGGCAGGCTCAAAGTTCATTACTGGTTATTTTTTTTGTGCTGACTTACCGAAATTGATTAATTCTGAAGCAGGTATAAATCCTACGGTTGATTTAACCACATTGCCGTTTTCATCAAGGATGAATAGGCTTGGGTAGGCAGATATCTTATATTTTTCAGCAAGCATAGGGCCATCACCTTTTTCACCATCGAAGGAGGCATTTACGAAAGTGGTATTGAAATAATCGGCGGCTGTTTTATCTGTAAAAGTTTGCCTTTTCAGCATTTTGCATGGCCCACACCATGATGCATATATATCCAGGAATATTATTTTGTGCTCAGATTTAGCTTTGCTTAAAACCTGTTTCCAGTTGTCTTCCTGAAATTTGATTCCATCATCATTTTTTGCATCACAGCGGGCTACAAAAAATAAGAACATAATAGCTAGTGGGAATAATAAAAAGGTTTTCTTCATTTGATATACTATTTTGACCAAAGTTATGATTTTGGTTGAATAATGGGCAAGTATTTGGGAATAGAAGCAATAAATGGGCAACTATAACAGTTTCTTATATTGGCTATCATGAATGGCCTGATTTTTGGTGTAATAGTTTTAAGTATTTGATAGGTTAATGAGAATTGAGTGATTTGTTAATAACCTGTGTATTTTTACACTCTTGTAACATTGCATGATTAGAAAAGGACAGGAATTTCTTTAACTTTGATACAAACCAGGAACGTATGTTTTACGACGATTTTGATGACGACGAAATGGGGCCGCTTGACGAAACCCTAAGGAGATATGAGGAGGTGAAACAGGGTTCCAGTGCTAATATTCTGGATGAGGAGGAGTTTGAACGTGTGGTAGAATATTATTTCCAAAACAATAACGAGGAGCAAGCTATGCTTGCCTGCGATATTGCCCGCACTTACTATCCTTTTTCTGCCTCTATATTATTGCTCCGTGCCGAAATACTAACCCAGGCCCAAAAATATGGCCAGGCACTAAAGGCACTAGACGAAATGGAACAATACGATAATCATAACCTTGATGCAGTGCTATTGAGGTCTGATATACTATTGTCGCAGTTCAAATACGACCAGGCCGCCTTATTCCTAGAGCAAAGGGTGGTGGAATATAATGGCAAGGAGAAAACTGAATTGCTACTCGAATTATCGGATGTATATGATGAGAGCGAGGAGTTTGATGCCGTATTTGATACCCTAAAGAGGGTAATAGCTATAGATAAGCGCAACGAGGAAGCACTGCAAAAAATATGCTTCTGGGCTGAGTTTACAGGTAGGCTTGATGAGAGTGTGACCCTCCATACACAGTTGACCGATGATGACCCCTATAATTCCTTGGGATGGTTCAATTTAGGAGCGGCCTTTCAGGGATTGAAGCTTTATGAAAAGAGCATTGATGCTTACGAGTTTTGCATAGCTATTGATGAGAAATTTGAATTTGCCTACCGCAATATGGCTGATGCCTATATGCGCCTAAAATATTACGAGAAGGCATTGGAGGTGTTGGAAAAGCATATTGAAATAGCCAAACCCGAGGATGTGATATTTGAGGCAATGGGGTATTGCTGGGAAAAACGCAAGGATTTTGCAAAGGCCCGTCAATATTACCGCCAGGCTTCCCAATTGAGCCCACAGGACGATGGTATTTTCTATAAAATAGGGGAGACATATGCAAGGGAAAAACAGTGGGAAAAGGCAGTGAAATCTTTTTCGGTTGCTTTTCATCTGGATAAGGAAAACGCATCCTACTGCATGGCCATAGGCAATTGCCTGATGGAAATGGATGTAAAGAGCGAAGCACTAGTTTGCTACCTTAATGCAGTACGCTTGAAACCGGGCAATAAAACCACCTGGGTGGCGTTGATAAAGGGCCTATATATATCAGGGTATTTTGCCGAGGCTATTATACAGCTTGAGGTAGCAAGGGAGCATTGTGGTGATAAGGGTGATTTTTATTATTACCATGCCGCATCCCTCTTCGAATTAGGCAAGGCCAAAGAGGCATTGCTTCAATTAGAAAAAGGCCTGAAAATGTCACCTACCCGCAGTAAGATTTTCACCGACCTCAATGCAGAGTTTTTATTACGCAATCCTGTTGCAGAATTAATCAGCAGGTATAAGAAGAAATAAGTTGGTTATAAATAAACAAGCCTGCCTGTAAGTAAATTCAGGCAGGCTTGTTTATTTTATGGAATATTAGCACGCTTTCTTTAGGTCAGTATTGATAATTCCATTACTTATTCACCTTCTTCTTGATAAACCCTACCATATCCCCAATATTATTGAGTTTCATAATCTCCATAAGCTTGAACTTGATGGCAAAGTGTTTTTCAATACTATCTATCAGCATCATATGGGTTAATGAATCCCAGCCTGCCACATCGGCAGCAGTGGTAGTAGGGGTAAGTTCTATTGGCTTTTTAAGGATAGCTGAGAAAATTGTATTTATTTGGGAGATGATTTCCTGGTCTTCCATGTTTTATAAAATGTTTAGTTTAAAATTCGTTCCATCAATATTTTAGTGTCGCAAGGTAGCAAATTCAGGATGTTTTTATCGTTACAATGTTTTTCCTGTACCAAAGTAAAGCCTGTTTTTTCGTAGGCCCTTTGGGCTGATGCATTGTTTTTGAGCAAAATCACCTGCACCTTATTGAAATCCTTGCCTGCGCCTTTATTTCGTTTTATGTGTTCCTCTACCAGTTGGCGGCTAAGACCCATACCCCTGAATTTTTCGGCTGTATATACACATTCTATTTGCAAAGCGCCTTCTTCCCTATGAATATTTACCTCATTCATCAAGGCAATATTTGGAGTTGCATCCAAAATGATTTGCCTGTCCAGCAAGTACATGAGTAGATTGCTCTTTATCATATTGCTGGCCATACCTTCTTCATTTTCTATCCAGGCACTAATTGCGGCAGCGGGAGAGCCATCTACCTCGGCTATTAAAAAATGGTTGGCACAAATTTCCTGGCCCTCAATTTCTTCATCCAAAATACTGCCCAAAAGTTCCTTTAAAGCCTCCTCACTAATCCCGAATAGTGCACAATAGCTGATAATATCAGAACCGCTTTTCTCAGCCTCAATAATAGCTGTGATTAAAAAATCTTTATCGTCAAGTGTTGCTTGTCTTATTATGTTATTCATGATTGGTGTGTTATTGTTTTTTGTAGTGCTTTTCTATCGGTCT
>CANGSR010000499.1 GCA_947456055.1 Chitinophagaceae bacterium | reverse complement strand
GCCGATTGTTGGGTGGTAAAGTTATCGAAATCCGGAAGTATACAATGGCAAAAATCATATGGTGGTTCACGGGGAGATGGGGTTAATTCTATGCAACAAACCTATGATGGTGGTTATATTATAGCTGGTGGTAGTAACTCAACAGATGGCGATTTAACTGCTAATTATGGTGGCTACGATGTATGGATAATAAAAATCGCTGCCAATGGCGATATTGAATGGCAAAAGAATTATGGTGGATCACAGGATGAAAATGCGGTTTCTATCATTCAAACCAGTGATAGCGGTTATGCATTTACAGGCTTCACTAAATCTAATGATTCTGATGTTTCTGGGAACAAGGGTGGGGTAGATGCCTGGGTAGTAAAATTGTCTAACACCGGGATTATTCAATGTCAGAAATGCCTGGGTGGTAGTAATGCAGATTTTGGTAAATCTATAATAGCAACAAAAGATGGTGGCTACGCAGTATGTGCAATTACCTTTTCTAATGATTCCGGAATTACCCGAAATGTGGGGCAAAGTGATTTATGGTTGGTGAAATTATCAGCCATAGGAAATATACAATGGCAGAAATCTATGGGGGGAACAAGCTATGATGGAGCAAACGCAATGCTCCAGGATGCTGATAGCTCTTATGTTATAGCCGGATATGCCGATTCTAATGATTCTGATGTAGTTGGTAACCATGGAGCCGGAGATTGCTGGGTAGTGAAATTAGGTGGCACCAGGACTTATGATTCCCTAAATAATGTAAACGATATATACCTATATCAAATTAAAATAGTGCCTAATCCCACCAGTGGGGTTATAACCATAAAAGGTATAGAAAAGGGTAGTGTGAAAATTACCTCACTAGTTGGTACTACCTTGGGTGAGTTTCCATTAAGCCATGCAAATTCTATTGCATGTTATCCCTCTGGTATGTATTTAGTGCAGGTTTTTGATGAGAATGGGATTTTGGTTAAAATGGATAGGGTGGTAAAGGAATAATTTTAATGGTTAATGATCAATGATTAGTGGTTAATATAGGGTACTTACCATACCAGCGCACTCGCCCCCAATATTGCTGCATCAGCATCGGGCAGGGCCGATTGTAATAGGCTGATTTTATTTTGATACACGTAAAGTAGGTTTTCTTCCATGTGCCTCCTTACCGGGTCAATAATAAGATTACCTGCATGTGCCAATCCACCGAAAAACACGATGGCTTTAGGTGAGGTAATGGCCACAGCACTAGCCAGTGTTTGCCCCAATATTTTACCGGTATATTCAAATAATTCAAGAGCAAAAGTATCACTGGCATTTGCTGCTTCTGTTATCATTTTTGCGGTGATGCTTCCTTTATGTTCCCTTAGTGTTGTTGGTTGGTCAGGGCGTTCATCAAGCCATATCTCAGCTGTAATTACTATACCAGTGGCCGAGGCATAACGCTCCAGGCAGCCATTAAGGCCACAATTGCACTTACGTCCGTCCCTCACTGCAATTACGTGGCCTAGTTCGCCTGCCAATGCATCATGGCCATAAATGATTTGGCCATTGTACATAAACCCGCTACCCAGCCCAGTACCCAGGGTCACCATAATAAAGCTATTAATTCCCTTTGCGGCACCATACTTCATTTCTCCAATAGCAGCAGCTTTGGCATCATTAGTAAGTATGGCTTTTAGTCCCAGTGATTCACCTACCAACCTGCCAAAGGGGATAACTCCTTTCCACGGGAGGTTTGGGGCAAAGTCAATTTCGCTGGTAAAGTAATTGCCACTTGGCGCACCAATACCCACGCCTACAAATCTATCCCTGCCAAAATCATCCATCATTGGACCAATTATACCTTTCAGGGCAAGCATATACTCTTCCAGCGAATTATGTCCTGTAGTTGGCATACTGCCCTTAGCCAGTATTTCTCCATCTGCATTAATAATTCCGAATGCCGTATTTGTTCCCCCCAGGTCTATACCTATAGCCAATGATTGATTCATAAATTGTAATTGCGAATGCTAAGATAAAGGATTGTTGGATAATTATTTAGTGGGCATAAAAGCTATAAAGTCTTAAAGAAATTTATAAACCCGAAGGGTTGATATTATTGTAGAATAATGTCATAAAAATGGGCGAAACCCCGAAGGGGTGGCATTATTTCTAATTCCGAAATCGAAAAATATCACCCCTTCAGGGTTCTACTTAATTTTTCAACCACGTTCTACAATAATATCAACCCTTCAGGTTTACTTATGCAACCGAATACCATTAATGAGACTTTCTATTCGTATCCTGAATAAATCTTTTTGGAAAACATGATTAGTTCTAGAAAAAAATCCCAATAATGTAGCTCATTATCGTAATAATGGCAGGCTAATGTATAAATTTGTCCCGGAGGGTGGTAGTGAATACTTATTCAATGCTATAGATAAATATGTCTAAATCAATTCGTGACCTGATTGTTTATTACGACCACATTGCATGGTATTATATCAATACGCAATGGAATAATCAGGTTTTGGATTTTATTACACCATTCCTGCGTAACCAGTGGTTTTGGGCACCCTTATATTTCTTTTTGGCAGTGTTTATGCCCACCAGGTTTGGTAAGAAAGGCCTATTATGGTGTGTCTTCTTCCTTTTTGCCTTTGCCTGTTCCGACCAGATAAGCGCCCACTGGATGAAACCCTACTTTCATAGAATCAGGCCCTGTAACAACCCATCTTTTAGCGGGCTAATCCATATTCTGGTACCCTGTGGGGGGGGGTATAGCTTCCCTTCGTCACATTCTGCCAACCATTTTTCTATGGGTGTTTTTAGTGCTGTCACTCTCTCCCGATTTGTAAAATGGATTTGGCCTATAGCCCTCTTATGGGCTTTTGCAGTAGCATATTCACAGGTTTATGTAGGTGTGCATTTCCCTTTTGATATTACTGTTGGTGGTATCATCGGGGTATTATGTGGGTTTATATTAGGCAAGCTGTTTAATCACTATTATGGGTTAGTGAATGAGCCTAAGGTGTTGTTTGTGAATGAGTAGTTGCTTTTTATTTTAAATGTCAGATTCATTCTGTTATGAGATTATCGAAAATACCAGAAGAGGTATATTGCAAGCTAGAAGTTCTTGAAGTATTCAGTAATAAGCTTTATGCTCATAGTTTTGGGGAAATTTCAGATATCGTTGGGAATTGTAAGTTTGCCTGGCAGAGTACCATTGTTGAGCCACAAATAATTGAGCTTAG
>CANGSR010000498.1 GCA_947456055.1 Chitinophagaceae bacterium | reverse complement strand
GCCCAGGCAACTTTCGCCCAGCATGCTGATAACCACTAACATTAATAAGTAATAACCGATTTTACTCCTGCTTTTTTGTTTCATAAATTTATCTTTGTAAAAATAGGAATTATTGCCAAACAACAAACCTAAAAAAATATTAATTGCACCTCTCGACTGGGGGCTGGGGCATACTACCCGGTGTATACCTCTTATTGGCTGTATTATAAGCCTGGGGCATGTTCCGGTGTTTGCAGGCAATGATTTCCAACGCTCTTTTATAAAGGAAACCTTTGGAGGTATAGAAACTATACATATTGAAGGATACAACATAAGATATTCGGCATGGAATAGATTAGGACAGGCAGGTATTTTTAGTCAGTTACCAAGATTAGTGAAAGTCATTAAGTATGAGTACCAATGGTTGGTGGACGTGTGCAAAAAGCATTCAATAGATGGCATCATTTCAGATAATCGTTACGGTCTTTATCACGTTACCATACCATCTGTAATTCTCACACATCAACTAAATGTACAAACTGGATTGGGTAGGGTGCCCAATCAGATTGTTCAAAAGCTACATTATCGTTTACTAAATCGTTTTTCAGCTACCTGGGTGGTTGATTCTTTAGAATATCCAGGACTTGGTGGTGAATTGTCTCATTCCGAAATATTGCCCCGAAATTCCCAATATATTGGTTTGCTTTCCAGGTTTCATTTGGATAAACAAATTTCAAACCAATCAAACGGCCCGTTAGTAATCCTAATATCAGGTCCAGAACCCCAGCGCAGTAATTTGTCTGCAATATTATGGAAGCAAGTATTAACAATCGATGCAAAAGTGATATTTATTGAAGGCTCAGATAAGGCAATTGCACCTAAAGACCTACCTGTAAACATTACCTGGTACTCGCATTTATCTGGGACAAAGCTTGAAGAAATAATTAAGAGCGCCTCATTAGTAATTTCCCGTAGTGGTTATTCTACTATCATGGATTTGGTTGCACTTAATAAAAACGCAATATTAATACCCACCCCCGGCCAAACTGAACAATTGTACCTAGCCAAACATTTGATGCAATCAGGTTTCTTTTATTCTACTAGTCAGAGTGGATTTAATCTGGAAAAGGCTTTAGAGACTTCAAAAAAATATTCACCTAATATATTGAATTTAAATGGATTGTATGCTAAGCATGAAAGAGTAATTGAGCAATGGGTTAATAGTCTGTAGGTCTATTGATTGCTCTTTAGTTCTTTCAATTCCTTAATTAGCAATACCGCTTTTATCCATAGTTTAGGTTCCATATTTATGAATTCAGATGAGTTAATCATTATGTCATTATCATCCCCCTTTATCCATTTTATGAGCTTATTTTGTTTTAGGTAGTAACGGTTATTAACTAAAACAGTTTTTTTGTCATCATACCAAACACTGTCTTTTTTTTCTGTAGCTAGTTCTTCTGTATACCACCTAGGCTTATTGTATACATAGTTATGCTCTAATACATAAATTAGCATGCCATCATCAAAATAGAACTCTGAAAATATGCGGCAGGTGTCGGTATATTGCTCGGCATTTATTTTCTTCACCTCTTCTCCATCATAATAGCCCATAATAGTGCCGCCACCAGGTGTCATAATATCATCCACTTGTTTGCGGCTTAATGAGGTTAGTCCTTTATTGATTTTGGCTGTTTTCTCCTTTATATCTGCCAATACATCAGCTTGCTTTTTCTTGCATGACGTAAATCCAATAACTGCTAACAAAAAGATGGTTAAATATTTGTACATAGTCTATGTGTTTCCGAAGGCATAAAATTACATTAAACCACTGTAAATCTGCCGTGGTTGGTATTATTTGATGTTAAAGAACAATGAAAAGTAGTATTATTAAGGTTCGTTCAAAATATTAGAACTTGTGGCCTAGTATTAGTTTAAACGACGCTTTCTCTGTGCTTTCCGTCAATCCATAGCCAAAACCGGCATTAAATTCCCATTTTTCCCCAAAATCAATATCTGTTATAACAAATAACTGGTGTTGGCCATCTTTTAAGGCTGATAATTCTAGAACACGACCCATGCCCCCGTAGTATTCAAGCCCTAACGCAATTTTCTTATTAATGTCGTAGCAGGCCTTAATATTAGGAGAAAAATCTAATCCATTACTTTCGTCAGGGCCTTTAAAGCTCTTTTCAAGTACAGGGTTAAAGGAAATATAAAAAGCCTTCCATTTTTTGTCTATAATGGGTCTCATTTCAAGAGTAGCTGTATTTGCTGAGTATTCTGCTTTCTGAAAACCGAACTCAAAAGAAAGGCTTAGGCCTACTGGAAGTTTCCATTTTTCAGGGGCAGTTATACGTGGGCGGAGGTGCGAGCCTACAAAACCGGTTCTATTCTTATCGCCAATAGAATTGAATAGGTACAGTCCCAATTCAAAGCACCGGGTAATACCATGGGTTATTTCTATGGTTTCATGAAAAGTGTGTTCAGACGAATATTCCCCATTTTCTAATAGGTTTGTCCCTTTAAAATTAAAATTGCTGTGCAATTCTACCATAGTCCGGCCCTTACCAACAGATTCAGAACCATATACTTGTATTTCATAATTATCTTGTGCATTCGCACTAGTAATTATCAGGTTGAAAAGGATAAATAATAGCAATCTCATTTTGCGAAAATAGCAATCAATAAGATTAAAAGATATTATTGTAGGCATTTCTGATAATATTATCTGTGCATATGGATAGCTACAGGTAAAGATTACACTAATGTTGTAATTTTGGCCATCGTTTTCAAAATCCGGCAATTAGTAGTTCATATTCCGGGTTTTGTCCACCCATATTAAATAATATTATGATGAAGTTGATTTTTTTGTTTTCCCTTGCTTTGATTACTGCCTTGGGAATTGTTAATGTACATGCCCAAGATGAGGCTGCTGCAAAATGCGGAAAAGTAAAAAGAACACCGGCCAGGGGAACCGTCGCCAGCTCGGAGGAGGATAAATATGATGTGAAATACGTGAAGCTTAACCTTAATCTCACAAATGTTTCTACAGCATTGAGTGGGGATGTCACTACAAAAGCAGTAGTAATAGCCTCGTCAATCAGCACTTATGTATTTGAGTTGAATTCGGTTTATACCATAGATTCTGTTCTGATAAACGGCGTAATAAGACCATTTTCTACATCAGGTTATATTCGTACTGTAAGTTTAAGTAGTGCATTGAGTACAAATACATTGTTTACTGCACAGGTTTTTTATCATG
>CANGSR010000497.1 GCA_947456055.1 Chitinophagaceae bacterium | reverse complement strand
CCCAGTTCATTTAAACTGGGACAGTTCATTTAAACTGGGACAGTTCATTTAAACTGGGACAGTTCATTTAAACTGGGACAGTTCATTTAAACTGGGGTGGTTGCGGCGAGGTTAGCCGGATATGCTGTTCCTGATACGTATTACTTGTCCTTCGCACTCCAACCACCCCAGTTTTGGCTGCGCCAAAACGTCCCCTCCTAAAAACAGGAGGGGAGTTCCCGCCCGCCTTAACTATATGATTTACAAGTATTAACTCAGCTTTTTATTAATAATATAAATCCACCTTACCCTCTTTTCAAACTTATCAAACAACCAATTTCCCTACCAACCATTAAAATACAATTAATGATATACCCCTGTTTCCACAATACCCTTGTATTTTCCTATTTTTACCCCAAATACTAAACTAAAGGATGATTCTTATTGACGCATTATACATTAACAAAGGTGGTGGGGCTGTATTGCTTCAATACCTGATTGAAAAAATATTGGAACATCCCCAAAAAGACAACTTCTTTTTCCTGCTCGACCCCCGTTTTGATAAACCTGCACAGCTAAAAGGCAATTTTGCAGTGATCCCAAACAAGATGAGCGACCGTATTAAGTTCTATAAATCAACTGCTAAAAATTATAGTCTGGTATTTTGTTTTGCCAATACCCCACCGCCTATAAAACTCAAAGTACCTGCTTATACCTATTTCCACAACCAAAAAATACTTGAAGCGCCATCAAGGAAATTTGAACGCAAATACCTGAAGCTTTATCTTAAGTACCTGGTTACCAAATGGTATAATGCAAATACCGATTATTATATCGTGCAGACCAAACATATGGTGGAGGAGCTTACCAATGTAGGGTTAAAAGACCTCGCCCATTGCCTCACCATACCTTTTTACGATAATAAAAAATATACCGGCACCTCACCTGCTTTTGATTCGAGGACTAAAAACGAGTTCGTGTTCATAAGCAACCCATCGCCCCAAAAGAACTACCCTACCCTGCTGGATACCTGGGAATACCTGTTGGAGCAAGGCCATACACCGGTGCTACATGTTACCATCGACAATACCGGACCCGTGTTTATAGAAAAGGTAGATGCCCTTAATGTAAGGGGTGCCAAAATTGTAAACCATGTATATGTAGACCCTAAAGATCTGTATTTCAATTGCCCCTACCTCATTTTCCCGTCTATAATGGAGAGTTTTGGCTTACCGCTTATAGAGGCTGCCGACAGTGGCATGAAGGTGCTGGCAAGCGACCTGACCTATGTGTATGACGTTATAGAACCCAGTCTGGTTTTCAAACCTTTTGACAAGGTTTCTATGGCCAATGCGGTAATAAAAGCGATGAATACTGACCTGCCCTACCCTAAGGTAATAACACGAAATGAGGTGGATAAGCTGGTGGAATTGTTGGTTACAAAACAAATAAGCACTGGCAAATACCCTTAATTTTGGCTAAAGCCAATTATATTTCAATCATTTTCCCTGGCCTAAGGGCCGGGGCTACTTAGATACCTTTATAGAATTGCATAATAGACCTATTCATCAAATCAGTGAAACAAGATTACTCAAAAAAGGAAACCAATTATTTATCTTTAATAAAACAATTTATTAATAAGTGACCAATCAGCAATACCCAACAAGTTTAATGAAGCAATCATCAATCCTGGTTTATGGGTTGATGGCTGTGGGATTGTTGGGTATTATAGGGTTTTCGCTGTTTTATATACTTTCGAGCCATGCACACCTGGTAGATTGGTATAAGGGGCTAAATTCTTGTTTTTACCGAAATGCCACCTGGGATACTGAGTTTTTTAATCCCAGGATAAAGAAAGATGGCAATATGTATTGTGGTATTGCTATGGCAGTGGCGGGCTATGGGCTATTTCATATTTACAGAAAACTTAAATTCAGGCAAGAACAAACGGTTACAAGTTTAGTGCCGGAATTATTCTCTTCATCATTAAAAGATACCATTCCCCTTTTAGCTAGTTTGGTTTCGGCATTTGCATTATGGTATTGGGGATTTAAAACCGCCTTACCTGCATACGACGAGGTATTTTCGGCACAAAATGCTGCGGGTATACACCCGTTTCAATGTGTTTCGTTTTACATGTTGCCTAATAACCACTTGTTTTTCAATTTGCTGAATAGTTTCTTTTTTAGCTCCTTTACCGACAAGGTGATTAGCGGCAGGATAATTTCACTCATCGCCTACCTGGGTTTTGCTAAAATGATGTATTTCTGGGGCAGGTCGGTATTCAACTCAAGGTGGCTGGCCAGTTTGCTAAGTGGAGTACTATGTAGCCAGTTTATGGTTTGGGGATTTGCCTCCCAAGCCAGGGGATACGAAATTTATCTATTGGCCGAAATAGGGCTAGTGCTTACCACCTTGAATTATATCACCACAGGCAAAGGATTCATGAAGTATATCAATACTGCATCAATAGCTATCGGTTATTTCTGCATGCCTTCATTTATGTATATGCACCTGGCTTGCATGATAGTATATGGCATTAACCAATTAGCCAATAAACATAAGGATAACACATTTTGGAAGGCTCAATTGGCAGGTATGTTATTGGTATTCCTATGCTACCTACCAGCCCTCTGCTTTTCAGGGCTCGATTTCATAGCCCATAACAACTATGTATCACCTATGAAATTTAAAACAACCTATGCCTTCGGCGAATGGATGTATACAAATTTTTTTATTTATATAAATCACATATTTTCCGACCTCAATATTGGTCAATTCCATTTAGGCTACATCTTTTTCCTGACCCCATGCCTGATGGTTTTTGCCCGGAAAAATAAAACCATCTCGCTTGCAGGTGGATTTTACATAGCCATGTGGCTAAACTTCTTTATCGTGGCTCTAAAGATGAAAAGGCTACCTTTTGAGCGCAACCTGATAGGCCATTATAGCCTTACCTTATATTGCAATGTATTGTTAATCTATTGGTTAGCAAGTATTACTTTAGGTAAAATTAAGCATTTAAAAATTACAGTATTCAGCATCATTTTAGTAATAACCGGAGTCTATTTTATTGCTACAAACCAAACACTGCAAAAGGAAACCCTGTATGAATATGATGTAAACGGCAGGTATGAATTTATAAGCAAGGGTCTGGAATACATCCCTAATGGCTCAACTGTAGCTTGCAGTGATGAGGGATTTTATTATGGCTATATCTGCCTGAAACATGGTTGCAAACTATCTAAATGCCCTACAGGAAATGAGGACTACTTTGTAAAACCCTG
>CANGSR010000496.1 GCA_947456055.1 Chitinophagaceae bacterium | reverse complement strand
TGTCTTAACCTGGGTAGGTGTGATAATGGAGTTTGTAAATGCCCAGTTGGGTATGAAGGTCTTAGATGCGATACGCTTAGCCGCAATAAATTTATCTATCGTTTTAATGGTGGAGATAGCTGTCATGTGCCTGTAAGGTTCAGTCAATACCACATCACTTTTGTGACCAATACATCTAAGCCAACTGAAATGATTATGAAAAACTTCCTGAACAACCAGGACGATAGCGCTTTCTGTACGATGTGGGCTACCGATTCTTTCTCATTTGAAGGAAGTAATAACAGTACAACTTACAATGGTATTGGGAAGCTCTACCATGATACATTGAAAATGCACTACAATGTTTACTTCGATACTACCAACTATAGTTGTGTATACACAGGTGGTAGATAATTAAGATATTTCCAACAAAAAAGCCTGATGCCTTCATCTGCATCAGGTTTTTTTATTTAAGTGTAGGTAATATCTACCCCTCACGCCATTCCTTCCCGGTCATATTCAGAAAAACATCCTCCAGATTAGCTTCCTTCACAGCTTTAGGCCTTTTGAACCCAGAAGCAATCAGATTATCAATAAGTTGGTTAGGAGTGCTTAATGCAATTATTTTTCCACTATCTACTATGGCTACACGCTCGCACAGTTCTTCAGCCTCGTCCATATAGTGGGTGGTAAGAACAACAGTTGCGCCTCTTTCCCTCAATTGTTTAATCAGGTCCCATAGATTCCTCCGAGCCTGAGGGTCAAGACCTGTGGTGGGTTCATCTAGGAATATTATTTTGGGCTCATTTATCAATGTTGTGGCAATTGAAAAACGCTGTTTTTGTCCTCCAGATAGTTCCTTGAATTTGCTTTTGGCTTTTTCTCTTAGGTTCACAGTATCCAGGAGTACCAGAGGGTCAACCACCCGATTGTATAGCCCCGAAAAAAGTTCAATAATTTGTTTCAGATTAAGGTTAGGATAATAACCTGCAGCCTGTAGTTGTACACCTATAATATTCTTTATTGCCTGTGGTTCGGTATCCAGGTTCATACCATCTACGGTAACTGTGCCAGATGTTTTCTCCCTAAGGGTTTCAATAATTTCAAGCGTAGTTGTTTTGCCGGCACCATTAGGCCCAAGGAGGCCAAATATTTCACCTTCCATCACTTCAAAGCTAATTCCCTTCACTGCTTCGAAATCGCCATATTTTTTCACCAGGTTTTCAACCTTAATTATTGCTTTGCCCATTGTCTGTATAATAAGATGAAATAGTCCTGCAAGGTAAATAATTTCCAAGCACTGGTTTTATGATTCTGGTTTGTTTTGCTATAGCCTGAAATTCAAAAACGAGCTATTCTTATAATTCAGCTGCTATGAAAATCTATCTAATTTAATGTCAAATGTTTAGAATTCTAAGTTTGTTATGTACTTTTGAAATCGGTTAAACATATATTACCTGAAGAAACCTGTCTATATATTATTGATTGTATTACTGTTTCTACAAGCAGGTGGATTGCTATTTGTTTATCAGATGCAACAATATGTTGCAAGGGAGCAAATGCAACAATTACTGCTCAATAAAAATATTACCAAACAGAAGATTATACTTGATCATTCGGCCTATGCTCAATGTAAGGTTGGAAACGCTGAAATTTTCGTTAATGGAAAAATGTATGATGTCCGCTCCATTAAGACTATCGGCGAAAATGTAGAGCTTGAGGTGGTAAATGATACTAAGGAAGAGGGAATACTTTCAAAAATTAGCCAATTGTCAAATGGCTTATCGAAGGACAACAAATTGCTAGAGATACTTGTGGGCTTGTTGACCCTTGATTTTGTACAGCCAGCAAATGTTAGTGAAATTTGCAGCTTATCTATTTTAATAACCAGAGATCGAACTATTTCAATTCGGAATAACAATCCACTTCTTTCATTTTTTTGTGATATTAAAGGCCCTCCGCCTAAAATAGCTTAATACAATTTGTACTATTTGCCATCTCTCCCTCTACGAGAGTGGTTGTTCTATTTGTATTATTTTTATTATCTAAAACTAAAAAATGAAAAAGGTTTTCTTAATATTTGCTGCATTTACATTTGCAAAATCGCTTCACGCACAAAATTCAATAAAAGGCCAGGTATACAATAAACAAAACCACGAAAAGCTAAATGGTGCACATGCTTTTATCCCTGAGCTGAATAGGACACTAAACACAGATGCTAATGGTGATTTTAATTTTACTGGTCTAAAGGAAGGTGCCTATACTATTGAGGTCTCCCACCTTGGCTTCCAAACTAATATTGTGAAATTGCACCTAAAAGGTCGTGATACAGTACTCGATTTAGGTCTGACATTCGCACCTATTGAGGTGAATGAAGTTGTGGTTTCAGGTACCTATACCACCACACAGGATGAGAGCCCCTTTAAGATTGATGTTATTAAAAAGAGTGAAATGACCCGTACAGGGGCTGCAACGGTAATGGATGTTATAGGTAATGTACTAGGTGTTAGTGCAATATCTACCGGGCCACTTATCAGTAGGCCATCTATTCGTGGTTTGTCGGGCAACAGGATATTAACTGTTGTAGATGGCATCAGGTACGAAACCCAGCAATGGGACGACGAGCATGGTATAGGTATTAATGAGCTGGGTATGGACAAGATTGAAATAATCAAAGGCCCTGCAAGTTTACTTTATGGTCCTGAAGCTATGGGTGGTGTAATTCATTTTATTAAAGAAGAACCTGCCGAAGTGGGTCAAATAACAGGCCAGGTATTTGGTTCCTGCTTTTCAAATAATATGGGTTTCCAGGGTGGTGCTGATGTAAAGGGTGCTAACAAGAAATTTTTCTGGAATGTAGGTGTACTGGGCAATATGTTGCCAGATTATTATTCCGATGGGTATAATTTCAGGACTCCTAATACCAGAATGAATGAATTTGGAGCCAAGGGTAGTATTGGTATCAACCGCAAATGGGGTACATCTACACTTAGTTATCAATTCAATCAGGCATATCATGGTATCCTCGATGGCAAAGACCTGGTGAGGGATGCCAACGGCAAAATTATCAATAAAGACACAGCTGAAGTTGATATGTTCCCAAGCGAAATAGAAGCACCTTATCATTCTGTAACCGATAATAAGATTAGTTCACAGACTACATTCCTTAAAGGTGGTTCACAATTTAAATTGACTTTGGGCTATCAATATAATAATAGGGCTGAATTTGAGGATAATGGCACCAAAGAAGGTGAAAACTACTTGGATATGACCCTCAACACCATGAC
>CANGSR010000495.1 GCA_947456055.1 Chitinophagaceae bacterium | reverse complement strand
CCTTAACGAAGAAATCCTTTCAGGCAATGATACTACCTGGATATTAAGTTTCAAGCCAAAATCTTTAAAGGCGGATGTACTTAGCGGGAAAGTCTATATCAACTCTAATGGATATGCTATATCCCAAATCGTAGCCAGGGCTAATGATACTATCCTGAAAATGGATGTAAGAATAGAACAGCAATATGAAAAAAGCAATACTAAGAACGGCTTAACCAGATGGTTTCCTCATCAGATAAATTATGTTATCGACTGGACCCAAATGAATAAAAAATCAAATTACACGATTCATATCAAAGGCAACTCCCAAATAGATTCGCTTAATTATGATAAGAACGAAGGTTTTAATTTCGACAAAAGCCATACAGTATTAATAGAACCCGAGGCCATTTCATTAAGTGATTCGGAATGGGCAAATTTCAGACCTCACCCCCTCTCAAATAAAGAAATTAGAACCTACCGTGTAATAGATAGCCTGGGTAAAAAATCACATCTGGACAAAATTGTAAAAGTAACATCTAAAATGGCCTTAAGTAAATTACCAACAGGCTTATTCAATTGGGATATTAGCCGTCTCTACAGCTATAATGCATACGAAGGATCAAGATTAGGTGCAGGCCTTGAAACCAATGAGCGCTTGTTGAAGCACGTATCACTAGGCGGCTGGGCTGGCTATGGGTGTGGAGATAAGCTATGGAAATATGGTGGTTATGCAGAAATATATTTTGATAAGCACCGTGAATTTTCATTCAAATTTGGCTATGATAAAGACCTTAATGACCCAGGGAGAATCCATATGCATAAAGACCTGGACAAAAACTATCTCAATTATTACCTGTTGCAAAGAGTGGATGAAACCAGGGAATACTATGGGTTGATAAAGAAAAAGCTGGGTTACTGGAATCTGGAACTTGCTGGCAAAGAGCAGGAAATACTGTCCAAATACAATTATGCACTAGAATACAATGGTAAGGATTATACCACCTTTAATGCTCGGGAGGCATCCCTCAATCTACGTTATGCATATGCCGAGCGTACCGCACCTGTTTTTGGCACCTATTTTAGATTGAAGAGTATCTACCCTATTGGCTATGGCAAAATCACTATGGGCCAAATTGAGAATGGGGATTATAAAGCCAACTATACCCAGGCATTAGCTGCCCTTTCATGGAAAAAGCACATCAACAGATTGGGTAACACACACCTTTTAGTAGAAGGTGGCAAGGTTTGGAGCGATGCCCAACTACCACTTAGCAAACTATTTGCAGGCAATGGCTATAAATATGACGGCAAATCAGGGTTAGATGGTTCCCTATACACTTTTGGTGGTATGATGACCATATACCCCTATGATTATTATTCTGATGGGTTTGTCAATTTAATACTGAGACACGATTTTGACTGGAAATTGTATAGGTTAGAAAAACCTGGTAACATTTTGAGTTCAGTGCCCTTTATAGGGCTCCAATACAATATGCTCTATGGCACCATGAAATACCGTGAATACCAAAAATTGGTCAATTTCACCGTACCGGATAATGCTTATAACGAGGCTGGTATACTTTTGAATAATCTATTGAGGTTGAGATTAGGCAATCTATACTACCTCACTACTAATCTAGGCTACTTCTATCACATTGACCCTACTTTCCCCAAATACTCCGACAAAAACGGCAAGGTGGTATTTGGTGTGGGGGTAGAATTATAAGTTAGATATGAGCTATTTTAATTACTATTGTTGGCACCAATTTTACCATTAAACAATAGGCAACGAGTACAACTCAAAACCATATTATGAAGAAAATACTCAAGATAACAGGTTATACCCTACTCTCCATAATTGCATTTTTGGGTGTCTATTTTTTGGCTGTATGGGGGCTATCCAGAATTACCATTGATGGGGAACCCAAATCAAAAGAGGACGTAACCATATATATTAAAACCAATGGTGTGCATACCGATATTGTTGTTCCGGTAAAGAATGACCAGATGGATTGGAGCCAGGAAATAAAATACAGCCATACAAAATCGAAGGACAGTAATTTCCACTACCTCAGTATGGGCTGGGGTGATAAGGGCTTTTATCTGGAAACGCCCGCCTGGAAAGACTTAAAGTTTTCTGTGGCATTCAAAGCCGTTTTTGGGCTAAGCACAACCGCCATACATGCTACCTACTACGATGCAATGGTAGAAAATGAAACCTGCCGGAAAATCAATATCAGTCGGGAACAATATGCACGGTTAATC
This sequence comes from Chitinophagaceae bacterium, assembly GCA_947456055.1. GTDB lineage: Bacteria > Bacteroidota > Bacteroidia > Chitinophagales > Chitinophagaceae > Nemorincola. The sequence goes on along the minus strand of CANGSR010000495.1, from coordinate 1,052 downwards.
AACTATATCACCTCCAGCCTACAAAAAGACAATCAGGGACACTTCATTAATATAAAAACAAATGCCAACTACAGCAATACCGATGCCTTTTATGAAGCTGTTGGCAGTTATAGCCTCTTCCATACCTGCAACACCTGGGCCAACAAGGGCCTGAAATGCAGTGGCCAAAAATGCTGCCTCTGGACCATTTTCGACACTGGCATTTTCTCGAAATACGAGGATAATAGTAAGAAGGGCAGGAATATTGCGGATAAGTAGAAACAATATTTGCATATCTTGACACTGGCGCGGGTGTTCCGATAGGATCACCCGTGTCTACTAAATCATCCGGTCTGTGACCGGCATTCATAGAGCAAATGCCGAAAAAACCACACAGCCCAATAGCCATACAAACTGTGTTGTTCTGCGATGTTCCACTAGTCCAAGCTTTATGCTTGGTCTAGTTTCCTGCTAGCGTCCGATTGCGAAATACATAAATAAAAAAGGCTGGATCAGCTGTGTTGTTCCGCAATGTTGTCATTGACGAGTCTGGTTTCTGAGCGAATTTAGATTGCATATTGGAGGCTTCACCCTAGCCCTCTGCCATTGACAGGTATGGTTTAGATGGCACTTGCTAGGTAAAATTGAATTGCCAATTGGAGGCCTCACCCCGGCCCTCTGCCATTGACAAGTATGGTTTTTGGGGTACTTGCAGTGTAAAATTTGGATAGCCAATTGGAGGCCTCACCCCGGCCCTCTCCGAGGGAGAGGGTGTCACATCCTGATATTTATGACAGTAATTTTTGAGATGTTTGGGATTGGCCACGTCATTTTCAAAGAACTTTTGTACAACAAATTTGTTACTCCCAAGGAGAGGGTGTCGTATCCTGACGTTTATGACAGTAATTTTTGGAATCCCTCCATGATTGCCCACGTCATTTCCAAAGAACTTTTGTGCAATAAATTAGACACTCCAAAGGAGTGGGTGTCGTATCCCGATATTTCTGACAGTAATTTTTGAGCAATTTGAGATTCCCCATGTCATTTTCATTGAACTTTTGTGCAACAAATTT
>CANGSR010000494.1 GCA_947456055.1 Chitinophagaceae bacterium | reverse complement strand
CATTTTATTAAGGCATTTTGACTGGAATTCGGTATCACCCACCGCCAATGCCTCATCTACTATTAGTATATCAGGGTCAAGGTGTGCTGCTACTGCAAAAGACAATCGCAAGTACATACCAGTTGAGTAGCGTTTCACTGGTGTATCTACAAACTTGCCCACTCCTGAAAAGTCGATTATCTGGTCAAATTTGGAGCTGATTTCTTGCCTCTTCATTCCCAATATTTGCCCGTTGAGCATTACGTTTTCACGTCCGGTCAATTCAGGGTGGAAACCAGTACCAACCTCAAGCAGGCTCGCAACTCTGCCTATTCCTTTTATACTACCTGTTGTTGGTAGGGTGATACGGGAAAGTATTTTTAATAGGGTTGACTTACCAGCTCCGTTTTTGCCAACAAACCCTATTGTTTCACCCTGTTTTATTTCGAAATCCAGGTTTTTCAGTGCCCAGATTTCATTTTCGGTTATTTCATCGGTTTGATTATTGGTTGCGCCTCTTAATTGATTCCAACTAGCATAGATATCCTGCTTCAGTGAGCCTGAATTAAGTACCCCTAACCGGTACCTTTTCGAGATATTTTCTGCTTTTATTACTATTGGTTTCATAAAAGGCTAAATGGTGTCCATCACTTTTATTTCACTTCTCTTAAAAATTATAATGCCCAAAAATAATGTCATTATTGAGGTAAACAGGCTTAAACAAATGTATTTTGGTTCAATTTGCCCTGTATTGAAAAATATATTCCTGAATGTCTCAATTACTGGTGTTACGGGGTTCAGCCAAAATAATAACCTGAATTTTTGTGGTACCAAAGAAGCAGGGTAAACTACCGGGGTAATAAATATGAGTAACCTTAACAGGAAGTTCATCATATGTTCAATATCCCGGTATCGGGCAACCCATACGCTCAGCATTAATCCCAGCCCTAATGAAAAAGCTGCGATTGAAATGAACAATATAGGTAGTAATACAATATTTAGGGATGGTAGGATATGCAGACTAAACACTGAATACCCGGCATAAACAATAAGGAATAATATTAATTGTATACCAAATCGCACACTATGGTTCAGTAAAGTACTCAATGGCACCACCAGCCTGGGAAAGTAAACCTTGTTGTAGATATGGGCATTGAATAGAAACGAATACATAGTGCCTGTAAGGCAGTCTGAAAAAAAGCTCCACAATATATTGCCCGACATATAAAAAAGCACAGGTGGAATGCCATCAGTTGACACTTTTACAATACCGCTAAAAACGATGAAGTAAAATAGTGTAGTAAGTATAGGTTGTAGTACTATCCAGAAAATCCCTATTACTGTTTGGTGGTAACCCGATAGCAATTCCCGCCTGAAAAAAGTAATGATTAAGTCCCTGTGAGAGAAGACCTCTGCCAGGTTGAGCTTATACCATTTATTTTCAGGCTTTATTTCCCATTCCCAATCAGGTTGTTGATTCATAAATTGACCATGCAAAATTGCTAAATTAAACTTAGGGATTTAGGGATTAGGTTAAATAAATTAATTGATAAATAGGAAAAAGTAGAGGCCCATAAAGGGCCCCTGAATACTATTGAATTATTTTACTCAATTACCTGCTATAATTTGGTGCTTCCTTTGTGATAACCACGTCATGGGGATGGCTTTCTGCCATACTAGCACTAGTAATCCGTACAAATTGAGATTCTTCCTGAAGTGTCTTGATGTCATTGGCTCCGCAATAACCCATACCTGCCCTAAGACCACCCACAAACTGCTGTACTACCTCACTAAGGAAACCCTTGTAAGGTACACGGCCCACTATGCCTTCTGGTACCAGTTTCTTAATATCTGCTTCCATATCCTGGAAATAGCGGTCTTTAGAGCCTTCCTGCATAGCTTCTACTGAGCCCATACCACGGTAGGACTTGAATTTACGTCCTTCATAGATAATAGTTTCACCAGGGCTTTCTTCAGTACCTGCAAAAATGGAACCTGCCATTACACATGATGCACCAGCTGCAATAGCTTTCACCATATCACCTGTATACCTGATACCACCATCTGCAATTACGGGGATGCCGGTTTTCTTCAAGGCACTTACTGCTTCCATTATGGCGGTCAACTGTGGTGCGCCAGCTCCAGTTACAACCCTTGTTGTGCAAATTGAACCAGGTCCTACACCAACCTTCACGCCATCGGCACCTGCATCAGCGAGGGCCTTAGCACCAGATGCAGTTGCTACATTGCCGGCAATAATTGGTATATTTTTGAAAGATTTCTTTACCAATTTCAGAGCATCAATTACGCCTTTTGAATGGCCATGTGCGCTATCCAGGGTAATAACATCTACACCTGCGTGTTTCAATGCTTCAACCCTATCCAGAATATCAGCTGTGATGCCTATGGCAGCACCTGCTACCAGGCGACCCATGCTGTCCTTCGCCGACCAGGGATGGCTTTTTAATTGTATGGTATCACGGAAGGTGATAAGCCCTATCAGTTTTCCTTTTTTATCAACTATAGGTAATTTTTCAATTTTGTATTGCTCCAGTATACTTTCAGCCTTAAGCATATCAGTACCTGCTGGAGCAGTTACCAGGCGCTCCTTGGTCATCACTTCACCCACCAGCTTGGTCATATTCCTTTCGAAACGAAGGTCACGATTGGTAAGCATCCCAACAAGCAGCATATTGCCATCTACTATCGGTATTCCGCCTATTTTGTTCTCCTTCATTATTTTGAGGGCATCACCTACTGTAGCATCGGGATGAAGGGTAATAGGGTCGAGTATTAGCCCATTTTCAGAGCGTTTCACTTTGCGCACCTGTTCAGCCTGGCGCTCAATGCTCATGTTCTTGTGCAGGATACCGATACCACCTTCCCTCGAAAGGGCTATTGCAAGGTTTGCCTCGGTTACAGTGTCCATTGCAGCCGATACCATTGGTATATTAATTTTGATATCTTTTGTGAGCTGTGTGACAATACTTACTTCCCTGGGTAGGACTTCGGAGTAAGCCGGCATAAGGAGTACATCATCAAACGTAAGCCCCTCGCCGTAAAACTTAGATTTTGTTGCCATGTGCAAAGTTAAGTAAAATCTGGTAATTTGATATAGGGCGATTATAATATTGCATAAATAGGCCTTTAAAGAATCGTTAAGACTTTTTTAGTCGCCTTTCTGGTGATTATTTAAAGCACTTATCCCTGTCGAAATTATTTTATTATTAAGCCAGTGCTACCACCATATTAACGATGTGGATTGGTTAATTTTGCAAACTTATTTTATAAATTTTCTGAGTATATGTGTTCTAATAAGCAGGGTATTGT
>CANGSR010000493.1 GCA_947456055.1 Chitinophagaceae bacterium | reverse complement strand
GTAAAGCCAGAATTGAAGAGGTAAACCGAGGTAGCAGATATTACCGGCAAGCCAATGGATATCTTATTGTCGGTTTCATTAGTAGCATTAGTCCATTGCGATTGGGCTAATTGGGGCAGGAATTTCATTGTGTAAATATTCTGCCCATTGCTGTTGCTTGCAACAAGGCAAGCTATTATAATTAGTAAATATCTTTTCATAGCACAGTTTTTATAATGGGGTTTGTGGAACATCAAGCGTGAACCTGAGTGCCAGTTTAACATTCATAAAGTTTACATCATGTATCTGCACTGTGCTAGTGCCACTTGTGTATAGGTTGCTCTTTATTATTACATATTTGGTTTTGTTGGCCATGGCGTTATAGGATGCATGTTCCATTGTAAATGTGGTAACTGCCCTGGTGGTTCCTGTTACAATACCATTACCATCAACCGGGGCTTCGTGTACCACACTGCCATTTGGCCTGATTAATGAATCGATTATATTATAGTTGTTGTCTGTGAAATACAATTGAATAGCTCCATATAGCGGGAAGCCATTTTCTGTCAATAATTTGAACTGTGCATATTGTACCAGACTGGTATCTTGTGGTAATTGTAGTTGCAAAGTATCACCCACAGATAGTTCGTAAATCTTAATGCATGCAGGGATTATTACTTCGGCTCCCAAATTCAGGGTGCTTGTATCTGAAATAAAGTTGTAGCCACTGGTAAGGCCAGCATTAAGCGAGAATGAACCATCGTATACCACTTTGTTCGGCCCGGGGTTGAAAGTGGTTTGTATGGAGCTATTAGTGCTGTCAATTGTAAATTCGGTAAGTCCGGTTGTATTGACTGATGGTGCACCGTTTATATTTATTGCAGGAATTGTAAACTCCTGGCTTTCATTTTTATTAGTGATGGTATATATATTGTAAAGGTTTGCTGTTGCACTAATTCCAAAAGAATTAGAGATTCTCAGTTTAAGGCTTGGGTTTTTAAGGTAGATATTTGCCACTATATTCTGGTTGAATACATTTACATGAATTGTATCGTGTGGTGGGATAGGTATAGTATATCGCCCAAGGAAGCCATCTATAAAACTATAGTTGAGACTGGTGATGTCTACATGCGCCGAGATATTATCGGATACAACTATTGGTTGGCCGGTTCCGGTAAGCGTGAAATACATTTTATAGGCAACATAATTATTAGTAGTGCCGCCGTTGGTGCAGTCTAAAATGTATCCGGCAAGGTTGGCATAAATATCTGTACTCGAAGCAGGGTAGGTGATGGCCGAACTTATCGAGAGTGGTATACCAGCTTTTGTGATGGTAGGGAAAACAATACTTACAGTTACATTTTGTTTGAACGTATTACTTACAAGTAGGTGAATATTGCCACTCTTGATGTTGATATGGTTGAGGTGGGCACCATTGGTATCTACATAGTTATAATGGCCTGAAGAAGAATCGTTTACCGTGCCAGTATAGGAAGGCGATGAAATAGGGTTAGTGAGGGTGAAACCAGGTGTGGTAAAAATCTGGTCGGGTATTTTAATGTAGTCAGATGCTTTTACAGTAAAAATATTGTTGAAGTAATGAAGTGAATACAGGCCATTTTGATCAACTGTTATTAAATCACCTGTTTTAATTAGGTTTTTCATTGTGAGGTTGCCATATACCAATGGCACAGCCCAATCTGGTGTCCAGTCATCAACCTGTATATGTTTGAAATCGAGGTCGCTCTTCTTGATGCAACCTATTCCGAGAACCCATAAAGAAAGTAATAAGTAAACTGTTTTTTTCATAGGATTTTATTTGAAGTGCTAAAATTACCCTTATTTATTTATCACAGGCAAATAATGTGCCAAACCGCATTAATTCCCGGATAAAATAGTAGGGGTTGGGGGAGTGTGTAAAAATGAAGAGAGGGAAAACGGTGGAAAAGTACCAATTGAAACATTGTTCTTGAACCTGATTAGGTTATGCTGTTTTTCATAGCCTAATCCCGTCCTTTAATACATTTTTATAAAAGGGGCTGATAATATGTTTAGTCTCCCAGGAAGATTTTGAAAATATTGCAAGGCTAATATCGATTTCGCTATCCAATTCAAGCCTGTATATAGGATTGCCAATTCTTTTTCTATCTTCAATTGTTACTTTTTCTTTATCCAGTAAAATTAGAAGGTCAACATCTGAGTCTGGTCTATTGTCACCTCTTGCCCTTTAACCATACAATATTAAGGTAGCTGCCGGATCTGTAGCAACAATTGATTGTTTGATTTTACCTAAAAGTTCTGTAAGGATATTCACTATACAAATATATCAACTTATTTGGAAATAGTTATACCGGTCCTGATATGATATTACAAAGGCCACCCGAGGGTAGCCTTTGCAAGTATTTGATGTAAAAATTGAATTTTCGATTATGGGAAAATACCCAATTCTTCGTAGCTAACACCAACTTTGTCGATAGCGACAGTGAAGGCAGCTGTACGCATATCCACTTTGCCACCGAGCTTCATGAATGCTTCACGGATTTCGTGGTAAGAACCAATCATAGTATCCTCAAGACCAGAATAAACCAGGTCAACTTCATCAGGGCCATGTAAAATCTGGCTACGCTCGATGTCGGAAACCCTTTTACCAGTCAATGATTCAACTGATTTCAACATTGTATCGAAATGGTTTTCGCTGAAACGCTTGTCCATACGACCGAAACGAACGTGGCTAAGGTTTTTCAACCACTCAAAGTAAGATACAGTAACAACACCAGCATTCAGGTACATATCAGGAACTACGATAACGCCTTTTGCAGCTAATATTTCGTCAGCATCAGGAGTTAAAGGTCCGTTTGCACCTTCACCAATGATTTTTGCATGGATACGACCTGCATTGCTACCATTGATTTGGTTTTCAAGAGCAGCAGGAATCAGGATATCACATGGTTGCTCTAATGTATCGCCACTAACTTTAAATTCAGTTGCACCTGGGAAACCAAGGATAGAACCTGTAGATTTACGATGGTCCATAACATCATAGATGTTCAGGCCTTTTTCGTTATAGATACCACCTTCATATTCAGCAAGACCTACGATAAGGGCACCAGCATCGAAAAAGAACTTAGCAGCATGGTAACCCACATTTCCAAGACCCTGCACGATAACACGCTTGCCTTCGATACCTGTAGTTAAACCAATCTTGTCCATATCTTCCTTGATAGCACATACCTCACGGATACCATAGAAAATACCTAGTCCAGTAGCTTCGGTAAGGCCACGTACACCACCTTGGGTAACTGGCTTACCAGTAACCCAAGCCATTGCATCAACCTCACCTG
>CANGSR010000492.1 GCA_947456055.1 Chitinophagaceae bacterium | reverse complement strand
ATCCTCCGGAACTCTATCACTTAGGCGGAAGCTCATAAATAACTTCTCCTGATATGTCTTTTTGCCTTGCATAACCAAATATAAGCAAAAAACTTGACACTTTAAAGCCTATTTTTGCTACTTAAGCTAGTTGTGCAACAGCCACTTTAAGCCGGGGAATTAGCAACTTAGTTTTAAGGCTTTAGCCAAACCTCGGATATATTGAGCAGAATAAATAAGATAAAACAATTCCCCACCTACACCTGAAACACACCCATCTTAAACTCCTGCTCCAATACAGCATGATTTGCTGCATTAATACCCTCTGATATTACTGAGCGGGTCATAATAGGGTCGATGATATCATCTACCCACAATCTTGCTGCTGAATAATAAGACTGGGTCTGGGTTTCATACCTGTCAATACCTTCCTGCAATATGGCCTTCTCTTCCTCGGGGGTATGTGTTTCACCTTTCGATTTCATTGATGCTTTCTGAATCTGCATCAATGTCTTGGCAGCCTGCTCACCACCCATTACGGCTAGTTTAGCATTAGGCCATGCATAGATAAACCTTGGGTCATATGCCTTGCCACACATAGCATAGTTGCCTGCCCCAAACGAATTGCCTATGATAATGGTAATCTTAGGTACTATAGAGTTGGATACCGCATTCACCATCTTGGCCCCATCTTTTATTATGCCTGAATGCTCACTACGGCCACCCACCATAAAGCCGTTCACATCCTGCAGGAAAATCAATGGTATTTTCTTCTGATTGCAATTCATGATGAAGCGTGCAGCCTTATCGGCGCTGTCATTATAGATTACACCACCCATCTGCATCTCGCCCTTGCCACTTTTCACTATTTTGCGCTGGTTAGCAACTATTCCTACAGCCCAACCATCCACACGAGCATAACCGCATACTATTGTCTTACCATAGTCTTCCTTAAACTGGTCGAACTCTGACTTGTCAACAATACACTTAATTACATCCACCACATCGTAGGGTTTGTTATTGAGGGTAGATACCAGGCCATATATTTCGGTAGCTTCCTTCGCAGGTGCTTCAGGTTTGGCCCTGTCGTACCCGCAACGTGGTTGCTCTCCTATCTTGCCTATTATGCGGCGCACCTGGTCCAGGCACTCAGCTTCAGTCTTAAATTTATAATCGGCTATGCCGCTAATTTCTGTATGGGTTTTGGCACCACCCAGGGTCTGGATATCAATATCCTCGCCTATGGCAGCCTTTACAAGGTATGGACCAGCCAAAAAGATGCTGCCATTACCTTCCACCATCAGTGTTTCATCACTCATTATGGGTAGGTAGGCACCACCGGCTACACAGCTACCCATCACGGCAGCTATCTGGGTAATACCCATGGCACTCATTTTGGCATTATTCCTAAAGATGCGGCCAAAATGCTCCTTATCGGGGAAAATCTCATCCTGCAAGGGAAGGAAAACCCCAGCACTATCTACAAGGTACACCACCGGTAGGTGGTTTTCCATGGCTATTTCCTGTAGCCTCAGGCTTTTCTTCCCTGTTATTGGGAACCAAGCCCCTGCTTTAACTGTATTGTCATTAGCTACAATCACGCACTGGCGACCATTGATATATCCCAGACCACCTATCACACCACCGGCAGGACAACCGCCGTGCTCCTTATACATATCATATCCCGCAAAAGAACCTATCTCAGTAAAAACGCTGCCTTTGTCAATGAGGTATTTTATACGCTCCCTTGGGGCCATTTTGCCTTCGGCATGGGCCTTATCGGTATATTTTTTACCACCGCCCAGGTTTATTACGGCCTGTCGTTGTTTCATCTGGCTCACTGCCAGCCTCATTGCATCATCGTTCTTATTAAATTCCAGGTTCATCCAGATATTGGGATTATTTGGGCGCAAAAATAGGAGTATAAATTGAAGGTAAGGTAATACTTATAAGGTAAAATCTGAAATAAGTTTGGTAGGGGTACCGCACATCCGTTAAAATCCATTAATTCTATCAATACCGGCAAAAAGCTAAATAGATACTTAGTAGTCAACTTACATCAATACGGTAATATTTTGGGTTGGGTAAGTCTTTTCATGTTCGTATTGGGTTTAGGATATTGACATAATTGCAAATAATGCCACCTTTTCGGGGTTCATAATGTTTAATCAAATGAATGCTATAATAATGTCACCCCTTTGGGTTTTGAAATTTGAATGCTTTTATCCTAGGGGATTTCATTTTAGAACCTTAATTATCTAGTAATACTAATCTCCTACACTCCGTTTATTTGAGTGTAATACTTTCTATAGGTTAAATAAGATTTTTCATACTGACAAGAAATTTTTCTTATTCAATATTTCTGCCTACATTTGCCGTAGAATTACTCGTGTGGCATTTCTAAAATGCACCAAACAATGACTTACTGTTATTACATATCGTCCCTTTTGCTCATTGCCTAATCAGGCGGAGAACTACCTTTCCTTTTATTTATTGGGAATTAACTATGGTGTATCGTCATAGTAATAGCTTTATTTTCTCCGTCTAGTCAATTCAAGCATTTTATTCCTAACCATTTTAGGGTTCAGGTGGTATTTGTGTTTGTCTTCAAATCCGTTTTTTCAATGAGGTGCTCAAAAAGGATATATCCCGTTATGGCGGGGCGAAATCTTATGTAATTAATTATTCAATTTAATTAGTGAATGTCTTATGGACACCTATGAATTGCCTATTGACCTTAGGTCATTGCGGCTAAGAACTGCACGCAAAAAGAAAAGGCTGCAAAAAGAAGATTTTGATAAGCAACTGATACAAGCATACCTAAAGAGAAAGGAACTGAATGAAAGTATTCGCAACCTGCCCATGGTGCCACTTGCAGTGCCCTACCAAAAAGGATGGATGAGAACATTTGTGCTTAGGGAAGATGTGAAACACTCGAAATATGCCGGGTTTTATGAACAATTATTGGCTAAAATCAATACAATAAAGTACTCCAATGATAAATACTTCAGGAAAAAGAAGAGAAAGCACCGGAAGACCATCTATGTAGATACTCCGCAGAGTTTAGTGATGTTTGATGAAAGAACTTGGAATTATCCAAAAAAGAATCTTACGGAGCATGAACGGTTGTTTTTCATTCCGCAAACTTTCTGGAACCCGAATTTAAAGGGGTTCGAAACAAAATATGTTTTCAGTGAGCCATGGAGGTATGTGCTTAAGGTAAAACCTTATATGATAACTATGGTGAAACTGGTGGATGCAAATCTGGAAGGGGAGCTAAAGAAGCTCGATGATTATCTGGAAGGTAATAACCTGCAAGGCAGGATGTGGATGCTGGTAAATGGCAGGCGCCAATCTATT
>CANGSR010000491.1 GCA_947456055.1 Chitinophagaceae bacterium | reverse complement strand
GAGAGCGATAAATAACTATCGGGAGATAAAAAGAGGTCTATTTTATACTTGCGCAGCATAGCAGGGATGCTCCATTCAAACCATATATAAAACAGAATAGGGTGCCTTGCCTGTGGATGAACCACCACAGGTGTTACATTTGGGGCGAATACGAAAGCCTCGTCGTATGGCCTGTCGAAGAAAAAATAGAACTCATGTTCGGGATGCGCCCGCACAATCCGTTCCAGTGTTTGATAAGTAAACCAACCTATACCTTCCAGCTTCCCTTTTAAAAGTAACCGTGTATTTACAGCTATCCGCATACCTTATGGAGACAAAAATATACTTTTACTGCTTTATCTGCCGTTAAATATCGGAATGCGACGTTTTTTTGTAAAAAATATTATTTTCGTAATAGCTGTAAACGTACTTGTAAAGCCCATTTGGGTGCTTTTTATAGACCGTACAGTGCAAATAAGGGTACCCGGCGCCTCTTATGGCACCTATCAGGCATTGCTAAGTTTGAGCATTATTTTCCAGACTGTTTTAGACTTTGGTATCAGTAGTTACAATAGCCGCACCATAGCCAGCCACCCCGATAGGCTCCCCGAAATATTCCCGGCTATGCTATCGGCAAGGTTGGTACTTATACTTATTTATATGGGGCTTGCCTGCACCTGGGGCTATGCCTTTGGCTACCGGGGTTGGGAGCTTTGGCTATTAGCAGGGGTATTGCTTATCCAATCCCTCAACGCTTTATTATCCTTTATTCGAAGCAATATTGCTGCCCTTCACAAATTCAAAACCGATGGGCTTATCTCCATTACCGACAGGCTGCTGATGATTTTAATTTGTGGATTTCTCCTGTTTTACCCACCCACGGCTGCCCATTTCAAAATACAGTGGTTTGTCATAACACAGATAGTATGCTACTTTATTGCGGCAGTGATAGGTTACCTGGTTTTAAGGAGACTAGGTAAGGTAAAACTCAGGTTTTCCTTCAATGGCCCTGAAATCTTTACCATTATAAAACAAAGTTTCCCATATGCACTCCTTATTTTCCTCATGTCTATCTACAACCGTGCCGATGCCATGATGATAGAACGCCTGTGTATTGATGGTAAAAACCAGGCAGGTATGTATGGTGCAGCATTCCGTCAGCTGGATATGGCCAATATCCTTGGACTGATGTTTGCCACATTGCTATTACCCATTTTTGGCCGTATGCTTTCGCAAAAACATGATGTGCAGCCCATTATCAAACTATGTGTCAATATGCTACTGCCGATGTCAATTATGGTGGGTGTGGCAGGGGTATTTTATGCGGGCGATATTATGTATCTGCTCTACCATAAAAGCCCATTATACAATCAGCCAGGTATGTCGGTGCAATATGAAACGGTATTTGCATGTTTGATAGCTAGCTTCCCTGCATGGTGTCTTATGTATATATACAGCACATTACTAACGGCTAATGGCAGCCTCAAAACACTCAATATCATTGCATTCTGCGGTGTACTGTTCAATCTATCACTCAATTTCTACCTTATACCACACTTTAAAGCAGAGGGTGGGGCCCTCACCTCATTCCTTACCCAAACCCTGCTAGCACTCACCTTTATAGTTTTTGCCAGCCGTGTAGCCAAATTGCCCTTCAATATCCGCTGGACAATGGCCCACATAGCCTACCTGGGTATCACCATTGGCTTGGCTTATGGCGTAATGATTTTAATGGGCCACCTCAATTGGCTCATCCAGCTATCAGTTTATGGGGCCATATCTATAGTACTTATGTTTGTACTTAGGTTTATTTCCATCTCAGGTTTGCAGCAATTTTTGAAACAGAGGTAAAATAATGCACTTGGTGATCTACCTGCACACATTGTGTTATTATCAATAATTTTTAAGGAAGCAGGATTTCTTTTCACATTCAATAGGGATATTTCCAACCTCTGGTATTTGAAATTTCCAAGGGATATTATTTGTATTTGAGACTGAGAAACCAAGGTAGTCCTCCAAATTTAGTACCTTTGCACCCATGTCTAAGAAAGCGCTCCTCATAATTATGGACGGCTGGGGACACGGTCAGGTTCCCGCCTCCGATGCCATTGCTCATGCCAATGTTCCTTTTGTAAAATCACTGTACGATAAGTACCCGAATACCGAATTAATCACCTGTGGTGAGGCCGTGGGCCTACCCGATGGGCAAATGGGCAACTCTGAAGTTGGCCACCTCAATATTGGTGCCGGACGAATTGTGTACCAGGAATTGCAACGTATAAATGTTGCCGTAAGGGATGGTGAACTGGATCGTAGTCCTGAACTAGCTGCCGAAATGGAACTTGCCAAAGGCGATGGAAAAACACTCCATCTCATTGGTCTGGTAAGTGATGGTGGTGTGCACTCCCACATCAACCACCTGAAAGCACTCTGTAGCCTTGCGCAGAAAAACGGGGTTCCCCATACTGCTGTTCATGCATTTACCGATGGCCGTGATTGCGACCCTAAAAGTGGCCTGGGTTTTATGCAGGATTTATCTGCCCATCTAGATAAAACAGGATGTATGTTGGGTACTGTCACAGGCCGCTTCTATGCTATGGACAGAGACAAACGTTGGGAAAGAGTGAAAATAGCCTACGATGGTATGGTGCATGGCACAGGCCTGCATACAGCCGATGCATTAGTGGCAATTGAAGCTAGTTATGAAGCTGGTATTACTGATGAATTTATTAAACCAATTATAGTTTGCGATAAAGAAGGTGCCCCATTAGCCACTATTAAAGATGGCGACGTAGTAGTTTGCTTCAACTTTCGTACCGACCGTTGCAGGGAGATTACCACCGTACTTACACAGCAGGCTTTTCCGGAGCAAAATATGCACCCGCTGAACCTGCACTATGTAACCATGACGGAATATGACAAGAGCTTCAAAAATGTACATATCCTGTTTGGCAATAAAGACCTCACCAATACTATGGGCGAGGTGCTGGAGGCCAATGGCAAAACCCAAATCCGCATAGCAGAAACTGAGAAATACCCACATGTTACTTTCTTTTTTTCGGGCGGAAGGGAGCTGCCATTTACGGGTGAACGCCGTATAATGGCCCCATCGCCACGAGATGTAAGCACTTATGACCAGAAACCAGAAATGAGTGCCAACGAACTTACCGCTGCAATACTGCCCGAAATAAAAGAAGGCAATACCGATTTTATATGCCTCAACTTTGCCAATGCCGATATGGTGGGCCATACCGGGGTTTGGGATGCAGTGATAAAAGCTGTAGAAACAGTAGACCATTGTGTTAGCCAGATAGTGCCCCTGGCCCTTGAAAAAGGCTATGGCATCTTCCTTACTGCCGACCATGGTAATGCCG
>CANGSR010000490.1 GCA_947456055.1 Chitinophagaceae bacterium | reverse complement strand
CCATTGATAGGCGAAGGTATAATAGCCTTTCTGGGTTTAGGCTTTGGAGTAGGGCTACAATTTTATTAAATGATACCACTAGCCAAGTGGTGAGCCAGGCAAGGAAATTGGGAATGTAGGGAAGAAAACTAAACCCGATAATGCACATTCCCAATATCAGCACGAAATTCATAAACAGGAAGGCGGCAAAATTGGCTACTATAAAAAACAGGGGGAAAGTGTGGAAATAGTAAACTACAATGGGTGCGACCAATATCTCTGCCGCCATGCTCGCCGCTACCCCACTCCATAGCCAATTGACTACTTTGTGCTTTGATTTCACCAACCTGTTGATGGCCGGATAAAACAGGATTAATGATAAAACTGCTACAAACGACAATTGAAACCCAACTGAGAATAACCACATGGGCCTGAAGCATAATAATAAAAAAGCGGTGGTGAATAAGGTATTGAGGGTATGGTTGTTTTTCTGGAAAATAACTGAAAAAGCAAGCACTGAAAACATTATAGCCGCCCGTACTGCCGACGGTGGGGCACCTGCCATCATAATATAAAACCATACCAACGGAAGTGCAACCACATACCGCAACCAATGATGCCTTGCTGATTTTTGCCACCTGAACAAAAAGGCTATGGCAATAAAGAAGATGGTCACATTCCCTCCAGAAATAGAAATGATATGGATTATACCAGTTTCGGCATAGGATTGCCGCAGGTCTTCATCAAGGTTTATTTCATCGCCTATCAACATAGCCTGGATAAGTCCTTTGGTGCGGGGTTCGGTGATGTATTTATCCAGGCAGGCCATGCACCAGTCGTGGCATTTATCGGTTAGTGAGGCTTTTGAGGGGTCGGCACTAGCGTAAAGGTTAATGTCATTTGGGTGGCAGGCTTGGCGGTACAGGAGATTATTTCGACTACAATAGCGGGCATAGTCAAATTCAAAGGGATTGCCGGAGTTGGTGATTCTTTCCCATCCCCCCGGCACCAACAAGGTATCGCCCTTGTGATAAAGCAAGGGCTGCATATCCTTGTACACATAAATAAATGCCTCACCTTCTACGGGTTGGATATTCCCATTCCTGAATACCTGCAAAATATCTAATGATAATTTCCAGGTATGTTCTTTTTCTATGGGTGTGGAATTTATACGGGCCAAAAAAACGGATTGCTTGCCCTGGTAATTCCCAAAATAATTGGACCTCAATGATGTATCACCAGCCATGGCTAATGAATAGCCAAAACCAAATAAGAGCAGGTGCAATGCCAAAAAATGACCAACGACCACTATGGATTTTTCTCTTTTCTGTAGGCTAAAAACCAGATAGAAAATAAAGGCTACCAGTAATGTAATGCCACCCCAAAGCTGGAAATGAGGTAACAAACCGAACTTGTAATAATAAAAAATACCCACCACCAATGGCACCAACAACCTGAAGAATGGGGCTGATTCCCAAAAATTGGTTGTAGTGAGTGGCCAGCGATTCATGAGGCTTACATTTTAGATTCCATTTTCTCCAGCTTTCCTACCCAGGAACGAAGCACCAACAAGGGAATAATACCTATGAATCCAAAAGAACAATCGATTAAAATATGAAACCAGGGTATATGCCTGATGGGGCCGGCAATGGTGGCCAGTGGTATTACACCTAAACAGGCCAGCATAGCCCAGTCAATCACCCACTTATTGCGTACCGGGTTGCGGTAGGGGCCAATAAAGGCTGTACCTATAACAATATGTGCAAAAGCCAGCCAGTCGTATCCATAAAACAAAAAAGCGTTTTTGGTGTTCATATCATCTACGCCCAGCCATACCTGTTGCATCCATTCACCCAAGGCAGTAGTTGTTGGGAATAAATTCAGCCCCATCAGCCACTTCATTTCGGTATAAACCGGAAAGGCTGTGACCCCGCTCAAAACCAGCATCACCACAAAAAAGCCCATCATCAGGCGGATACGAAACAGGAGTCTTTCTTTTGACATAAAAATAAGTGGTAATAAAGCTAAAGGTTTTTTTGATGTGAGTTAGTAAAATTGAAAATATTCCTCAAAATAAGAGCATGTTGATTCGCAGCTACGAATCAATGGATAAGCATAGTTTATTTTTTCACTAGGTATTCTGCTCCGTAGGTGAAGCTCCCAAATGGAATAATTATTACCTTTAGAAAGCAAAAATTGAGGTAACGCAAAATTCTTCGCCATTACTTTTGCAATAATATTAAATGAAAGATTCAAATCTCATTGCACCTAAACCCACAATGTAATATGACCACTAAACAATATACGAAGTTATTCAACGCTGCACCTCCACATTTAATTGTTTTTTCTCTCATTTTAATATTTAACCTTGTTCCTCATCTTGTTCTTGGACAAGATGAAAATAAACCACATGTTAGTGAGAGCAAAAACTCATTAAGAATTTTCCAAATAGATAATTTTGAGGTTATTCCTAATAAAAAATTAGAATTAATTCAACCTTGCAACCTACATAAGGATACTCTAAATCTGGTAACTTGCTCTGATTTTATCTATTTCCCTTTTGGCAACTTAAAATCGAAAAACGATTTAAAATCCAGTCCGCTTAGAAATTTCACTACTCAACAAATTACTGAGGATTTACAGGAATTACAATTGCTAAAACTCAACAAAAGTAGACTAATCTTATTTTTCGATACGGATACCGAATCTTCAATGACTTCGTATATAACGAAAGGAGAAATTTATGATAAAGCTATCAAATTAGTAAACGGAATTAAAATAGGAATGAGTCGAAATGAGTTTTTCAAAATACTATTTGACAAATTCCCAATAAAAAAGGAACAAAGTATAAGGGAAGTAGTTATGGAAACCTGTGTTGACGGGCTGAAACATCATTATACTTTCCAGAAAAACAAACTAATCTCAATAAGATTTGAGTGCATACAATGCACATGGAAAACAGACTATTAGCATTAACTAAAGGGGGTATATCAATGGTATCGACTGGTTTGGCTAAAGCCTATTGGGGGTATTATTCCCTACCCCCGGCCTGAAGGCCGGGGCAACTGATAAAATCTAATCAACTATATACCAAACATTCTTAATTGCAAATAAAACACTATTTATAACTACTCCACCCTCAACCTCACTCCTTTACTATGGCTGCTAAACTCGGGTGCATACATGCACTGAAAGGTGGCGATGCCGCCTGAAAAATCACCTGTATGGGTTACATAAACAGGATACTCAAATACATATTTCCCCTTGGCCATGTGGCTGATGAAGAAGTTGCTCGAAACATCTTTGGTAGATTCGTAATAGCCCAAGCCATCCTTGTATTTGTATTCATTCAGCACGTTTATGGGTTCAAAGCAGGATG
>CANGSR010000489.1 GCA_947456055.1 Chitinophagaceae bacterium | reverse complement strand
GCCTATAAATACTATTTTGTAAATGCTGATAATGGTATTCCATATGCCAAACAGGCAATAGATTTGGCTACTCATCTCAATTATACCAAAGGCATCGCTACAGCCCATAAAAATCTGGGGACAATCTATATGAACCGGGCAGTTTATGATTCTGCTCTTTTTGAATATGCCAATGCCTTGAATCTTTTTATCAGTATAAATGATAGCGATGGGCAGGCCAGGGCATTGGGTAATATTGGTATGATTTATGATGACCTTGGTGACTATCTAAAAGCCCTGGATTATGAATTGAAGGCCTTGGCAATTTATGACCATCAGAATAATAAGGAAGGTAAATCACGCATTTATGGTAATCTGGGTATCATCTATCAAACACCCAAGAAATTTGCTGATGCATTATATTATGATACAATGGCATTAAAACTCCACCAGGAAACAGGTGATCAACAATCCATAGCTATTGACCTGGGAAATATAGGCAATGTATATTCTGATCTTAAGGATTTCAACAAGGCACTAGCCTTTGATAAGCAGGCATTGGATCTATACATACAAATGAATGATACCTCGGCCATGGCTAATAAGCTCCAGAATATGGCTGATGTATATGGGAACTTAGATGATTTTGAACGATCATTAGCATTGAGCAATGAGGCATTAAAATTATATACCAAACTGAACGACAGGCAGGGAATGGGTATTTTATTGGGTAATATTGGTGCAAAATATTTAGGAATAGCAAGGCAAATTACTGGAAATAAGGTAGCAAAGGGTCAGGGCAGTTTTGCGCAAAACCTTACTAACGCTATTGAATATTCAACCAAGGCAATCAGCCTGTTTAAGGAAATTGGTGCAATAGACTACCTGCAGGCCTGCTACCACGACCTTGCAATAGAGTATGAACTTATTGGTAATAATACGGAGGCTCTGAAGGCGGAAAAGGAATATATTTTCTTCAAGGATTCAGTAAATAATACCTCAAAGAGGGTAGCCTTTGCCAATCTTGAAAAACAAAGGGCTATTGAGGAGAAAAATAATGCCGAAGAACAGAACGTAATTGCATTGAAGCTGAACACCCTTATAAAAACAAAAAAAAGAAATGAGTCGGTGGTGTTTGTAACAGGTATTGTTCTTTTGCTTATAGGTATGCTATTGTTAATCCGCCAACGAAGATTAGCTGAAAAACTTTTGCTTAACATCCTTCCGCCTAAAATTGCTAAACGGCTTAAAAAGAAAGAGTATCCTATTGCCGACCATTTTACTGAAGCATCAATAATTTTTGCCGATATAGTTGGGTTCACCGTTTTTTCAGAAAAAGTGGGACCAAATGTGGTTGTTAGTACACTAAACGATATTTTCATCAAATTAGATGCAATTGCTGATAAATTCGGTCTGGAGAAAATTAAAACTATAGGTGATTGCTATATGGTGGTTGCCGGATTACCTGAACCCAGACCTGATCATCCGATTCTTGCAGCGAAAATGGCTTTGGAAATAAAGAAAGTCATGGATGGATATTTGGCGCCAGATGGATCCCCAATTAAGATGCGTATAGGTATAGACTGTGGTTCTATTGTTTCGGGTGTGATTGGTAAAAAGAAATTCATTTACGATGTTTGGGGAGATGCCGTGAACACCGCCAGCCGTATGGAGTCCTCGGGTCTACCGGGTGAGATTCATTGTACTGATAATTTTAAAAACAAGCTTCCACCAAATTACATATTCAAAAGCAGGGGGGCAATGAATATTAAAAGCAAGGGCATGATGGAAACCTGGTTATTGGAAGGCATAAATGATTGATAAAATAAGTTTCTCTTGTTATTTTTCTCCCAAAACGTACATGTAATACTATTCCGGATAGGTAACAATAAATGTATCTCTTACTCGTGATGATTTCATATAGTAGGGTATCCATATGCAGCAAGAAATAAAATTTATGGCTATATCAATATAGCTAAAGTTTTGTCCGGGTATTATCATATACTCAAGGGTATTTTCTAAAAGTATTATTGTAAATACGCTTATGTATAAAATGATTACGTACTTGGGTAGTATGTCTCGCCTTTTCATGAATAGTATTAGGCAAAATGCAGCTAGGCTAAACATGAATGTATTGGTTATTAACTCTCCCATACATAACACCTTATATATTAAACTAATATATTGTTTGTCATAAATATGCCAAAAGTTATTATCATAAAGTTTGCTTTGAGTTAGGAAGGTGAATAAAATGATTGCCAGGATTGAAATAGCCATCAAAGAAACTATAAGCCATCCACCCAATGGTTTTGGTGCATACCTGGGATATAATTCATTGACAGTATAAGTTTTATATATCCTTAAACCGAAAGTAATGCATAGGCCAATTGTAATAATAGCCATTATCCATGCAAAAGCATTAGTATCACTTTCTTCTACTTGCAAATCAGGGGTATGCGTAAACGAGTAAGAAAGGTAATCACTGGTTATTTTTTTTCTGTCTTTTTCATATTGGGCAATTTCTTCTTTGGGAATATTGTTTTTCAACAATGAAAATTCATATTTCAAAGTCAATACGTCGCCGGCGGTAGTGATAGTACGTGATAAATGATAGGCGTTTCTGCTAATGTCATCAGTTGTTCTACCTACATGCCAATTCATAGGGGCGTGGAGGTTAACCGAATATTCTAAATCGTAAGGGTATTTTAATGAAATTGGGAATTGCTGGTTATGTTCTACCAAAGGCAGCATATTACTAATCATGCTTGCATAAAACTCAACAACGTAATTTTTATTTACTGAATCATATTCGAAGAAACCAGGGATAATATATTTTTCTATGGTCTCAAACCTATTTTCCTGTTTGTTGTCTATAATTTGGATTGAGTCTCCTTTTTCCAGATGGGGATATATTTTTGAATAATAATCTATATAATCCGATTCAATTTCAGATGTGCTTGAATTGGCTAAAGTATTACGTATCTCATCGGCTTTGGACAAGGTATAAATGGTGCGGACAGTAAATGATACCGGTTTGGCTAGGTCATTTGTTTCATAATCTTCAAAATATTGAATTTTACCTTGATTTTGTTGTGGTATTATGGTCAAATTATTGGAAGGTGGGTGTAGAACCATGGCACTGCCATAGTCGGGACAATAGATATTAATACCCGATCCACCCTGGTTAGAGTGCGTCGCATCTACCCAAATATCCTTGTTGTATAAATGGGCAACTGCAATTGAATGGTTAAAAGAATTCGGTGAAGGGTAATCTTCTTCTATATGCTTTCTTTTTATTGTATTTACATAGGCCATATCAGCCTTAATACCCACGCTTCTCAACATTGAGACTAGTAGTAGGGCTTTATCCTTACAGTCCCCATATCTCTGGTTATATACTTTTTCAGGGCTATTGGCTTTTTGGGAATAGG
>CANGSR010000488.1 GCA_947456055.1 Chitinophagaceae bacterium | reverse complement strand
CGTTCGATATGTGGTGCGAGGAAACCTGGATTAGCTACCTCGCAGGAGCTACCTTATGGGTGGCAGATGCTGCTACAGCCAAGTCAATTGACGAGCTTGATAGTGTTTTACGTAAAAACAGGATAACTGTTCTCCATGCAGTGCCAAGTTTATTGGCTGTGATGGAGGATGATGTTTCCTCATTAAGAATAGTAAATGCAGGTGGTGAAGCTTGTACCACTCAGGTATTGGCTCGTTGGTCTATTCCCTCTCGCCGATTTTACAATAGTTATGGCCCTACCGAGACTACAGTTACAGCTACTTTAATAGCCCTTAAACCTGGCGACCCAATCACGATTGGTATCCCATTGCCCAACTATCACCTTGCCGTGGTTGATGAACAAATGAATGTATTGCCACGTGGTGAGCGTGGTGAACTGGTGATAACCGGGTCAGGGGTATGTAAGGGATATATCAATTTGCCTGAACTAACTAAAGCCAAATTTGTACCTAAATCAGAATCAATGGCATCAATGCCAGGTGATATGGTGTATAAATCAGGTGATGCTGCGGTAATTAATGCCGATGGGAGTATTGATTTCCAGGGGCGTTTTGATGACCAGATAAAGTTAAGGGGTTATAGGATTGAGCTTGGTGAGATTGAAAATAAGTTAAGCGGACTCCAGGATATTACTGCTGCTGCGGTAGTAGTGAAAAAAGACATAAATGGTCAGGATCACCTGGCTGGTTATGTGGTTTGTGATGACCCTGTAACCATGAACCAGCAACGTATTAGAGATGATTTGGCAAAGGTTTTACCTGCCTATATGGTGCCTAGTGTCATTATGCAGTTGCCTGAAATGCCAAGGCTCCCCAGTGGTAAGATTGATCGTAAGTCATTGCCCATACCGGCAATGCTTTTGGAAAATGCGGTATCCATCACCAATGAGGTCATTGACCTTGATGCCAGTATGGGTGAGCGGGTAATTGCAGCCCTGCGCAAGTTCTTCCCTAACAGGGAGATTACCTTGGCCAATGACTTTTTTACCGATTTGGGTGGGCACTCCTTATTGGCTGCCGCTTTTGTATCTAAACTCCGTAGAGAAGCTAATATTCCCCAGGCTTCGCTAAAAGATATATACTTACACAGACCCCTTAGTGGTCTAGTAGAATACTGGGAAACGAAACCAGTTGAAGAAACCAGGGCAAAAAAGGTATTTAATGAAATACCCCGAGGCCGTTACCTATGGTGTTGGTTGGCCCAAACAGTTTCATTATTGTTTATGTATGGCCTTTTTGCCGTGCAGATATTCTTTCCCTACCTGGGATATTACTATGTGGTGGAGAAGCATAATAGTATTGCCTATGCCATCACCACCGCCTTATGCATGTTTTGCTTTATTCCACCCTTATTTGCAGGTTTTAGTGTGGCAGTAAAATGGCTGGTAATTGGCAAAATGAAGGAAGGTGATTATCCTCTTTGGGGTACCTATTATTTCAGGTGGTGGTTTGTAAAAACAATGCAACGCCTGCTCCCTTCCCAATTCCTTAATGGAACTCCACTTTATAACGGCTATCTGAGGCGCATGGGGGTGAAAGTTGCCAAAGATGCCCAATTAGCTGCATTCACCATTGGTGCCGAAGACCTGGTGGAGATAGGTAGTGATGTAAGTATCAGTTCGCAGGTAGTTCTGAATAATGCCTATGTTGAAGATGGTATGCTAAAGCTTAGGCGTATTAAGCTGGGAGACCATGCCTATATTGGCAGTAGTGCTATTATTGCCGGTGGGGCAACTGTTGAAGATTGGGGCGAACTCAAAGATTTGAGTTATTTGCAGGAAGGTAAAACCATCAAAAAAGGTGAAGTATGGCAGGGTAGTCCGGCCGTTCTAAAGGAAACTAAAACTCCAGATGAATTACCACAACCTCTGTTTGTGTCTGATGCCAAAAGGTTCAGGTACTCTATGATTTTCACATTAACCCTATTGATTTTCCCATTTGTTATCCTATTGCCCTTATTGCCTACCATTATCATTATCAATAATTTAGATAATTCTACCGGACCTTATGATTTCAGTTACCTCATAGTAAGTCCATCCTTGGCATTGAGTTATATTATTGTATTTACTCTTGTTACAGTGGTGCTTACCCGCCTGTTGCAATGGGGTATAAAGCCTGGTAAATACCCCATATATAGCCTGTTTTATGTACGCAAGTGGTTTGCCGACCAGTTAATGACCTTATCATTAATAGTATTGCACCCCATCTATGCAACTGTATATATATCCTATTTGTTCAGGGCACTTGGCGCAAAAGTGGGTAAGAATACCGAAATATCTACAGCAAGCAGTGTTACCCATCCTTTATTGGTTATAGGTAAGGGTGCTTTTGTGGCTGATGCGGTAACACTTGGAGAAGCTGATGTAAGGGGGCAAATGTTGATACTTGAAAAAACAGTTATTGGCAATAATAGCTTCGTAGGTAACAGTGCACTGATACCACAGGGGTATACTTTACCACCAAGGATGTTAGTTGGGGTGCTATCAACACCACCTACACCAGAGCAATTGGCATCAGATAAGGCAAGGGATTGGTTTGGTTCGCCTGCTATAGCGCTTCCACGTAGGCAGGGAAGCCGTACATTTGCTACCGAACTGACAGCCAGGCCAAAACCATCAAAAGTATTGGCTCGTAGTTTGGTAGAGTTTATCAGGATAATATTACCCGAAACAGTTATTTTGATTTGTAGTATCCTGTTTATAGCTTATGCACATACTTTATTGGTTGAAAATCCATGGTGGGTAATTACACTGGCATTGCCTTTTTATTATTTGTTTTTCATGGGTTTACCTGCCTTTCTGGTTACGGTAATTATGAAATGGCTCACAGTTGGTAAGTTCAAACCCGAACAACAACCTATGTGGACATCTAAGGTTTGGCGGAGTGAGGCTATTACTTCTACCTATGAGGCCTTGTCAGTTCCCTTTTTACTCGATTTTTTGAGGGGTACGCCATGGTTACCTATTTTGTTGCGTCTTTTTGGAGTAAAGACCGGTAAGCGGGTATGGATGAATACCACCGACATTACAGAGCATGATATGGTAAGTATAGGCGACGATACCGCCTTAAATGAGGATTGTGGCCCACAAACCCATCTTTTTGAAGACAGGGTTATGAAGGTAGGCCCTGTGAAAATTGGCAAACGTTGTAGTGTAGGTGCACGAACTATTATACTTTATGATAGTGAGATTGGCGACAACGTAAACGTGGATGCGCTTAGCCTTGTAATGAAGGGAGAAAACTTGCAATCAAATTCTAGTTGGGGTGGTAGCCCTGTTAGACCTGCTTAATATTTTTTGTCTAACATTTGTGGTTTGATATAAGTAATTCAAGTTTATTGAGGATATCAATGTCCAAAATTAACCTTCAAATGTCATAAAT
>CANGSR010000487.1 GCA_947456055.1 Chitinophagaceae bacterium | reverse complement strand
CTTGGTAGCTGGGTCTGGAGGCTTTTTCCAGGGTATAAGCAATACAGTATCACCTACCTGGCGCAACAGGGTTACTTATACCATTAGTGAGAGTTACCATGCCAATGATTGGTGGCCATGCAAACAATCATTAAAGGATAAGATAGACTCAACTGATACATGGCTTACAGTGGCTGATAGCCTAAAAGCGGGTAGCAATGGAACTCTTGTTGCTATAACCCCAATTGATTCTAACCACAAACGCTACGAGTGGAAAGAAAGATACCCAATTGATTATTACCTGATTTCTATAGCAGTTGCAAAGTATATAGACTACTCCTATTATATGCACTACACAGGTAGCTCAGACTCAATGCTGATTCAAAATTATATCTATGATAATCCTGCAACTTTAACCAGGTTCAAGAGTGTGGTGGATAGTACAGGGATGATGGTTGATTACTTTTCAAACCTATACGGCAGGTATCCTTTCTGGAAAGAGAAATACGGTCATTGTATGGCTCCTATTAGTGGGGGAATGGAGCATGAAACAATGACTACGATTGGATATTTTGATGCTTCAGTTGTTGCCCATGAATTAGGGCACCAATGGTTTGGGGATAATGTAACCTGTGCTACATGGTCTGATATATTTATGAATGAAGGTCTGGCCAGCTACACCGAAGATTTGTTTTTCGACCATTTTAATGGGCATGCACAAATGCTCCTCGATATTGTTGATAAGCAGACAAGTGTAAAGCGTTTCGATACAGGTACGGTTTTTACACCAGATACTACTGATGAGAGCAGGATTTTCGATAGCCGTTTATCATATAACAAAGGAGCTTGCCTGCTCCATATGCTTCGTTTCATTACTAATAATGACAGTGAATTCTTCCAGGTTTATAAAACCTACCAAACCCAAATGAAAGATAGTACGGGGACAATACAAGATTTCATGCATACCTATGAAAATGTAGTGGGCAATGTAGTTAATGGTATAGTAATTGATACTTTTTTCAAACAGTGGGCATACAAAGAGGGTTTCCCACTTTATGCCTTATACTGGAACCAGGTTGGTAATGATGTTTACTTAAAAATTGAGCAAACCACAGTTTTACCTACATCGGTAGCTACATTCAAACTTCCTGCCGAAATTCAGTTTCACTCTTTATTAGGAGATACTACCATAAGGGTGGTAAATGATTCAGCATCACAAATGTATCATTTCACATGGCCAAAAGCAGTAACTACTTTAACTTTCGACCCTAATTTCTGGTTGGTTTATGGGGCTAATGGTATTTACCATGACCCATCATTAAGCGTAACTGGTGTTGATAAATCAGGTATCAATATTCATCCTAACCCATCAAAAACAATTTGGAATATAGAAGGATTGAGCGCCAATACCACTTTATCTCTAACTGACATTTCAGGTAAGGTAATTTGGCAGTCAAGAAACATTATTGGTCAAAGTGCTTTGATTTCATCTGAAAGTTTACCCCCCGGGATTTACTTCTTACAGGTTAAGTATAGCAACCAACCTTCAGAAGTTTATAAGCTGATCAAAGAATAGTACATAAAATTTCATTGCAAAAAATGGATCCAGATAGTAATATCTGGATCCATTTTTTTGTGTCTATATAGGAGGTTTTGAGAATATAGAATAAATATTATAACAAAATAACAAAATAAATAAAACGTAAATTAGTCGTAATATATAATAGTTAGCTTTTTTATTAAAAATTATTAACAGTTAAATAACGGTTCTAATTTAGCTAAACAACTCTTTTACATGCTTTTTATGAACAGTAGTTTTGTTTAATATTCATCGCAAGGTGAATCTGAATCATACTATCCGGAGAGTATGTAGGAAAATGCAGAAAATCCTTTAAAGAGTATGCACCTGGGAGCCGAAAAAGGAATAGAGTAGGCATTTAAATTGTAATCATATGGCAATTATCAAAATTGCAGACCTTGCAAAACAATTAACTGATGTTAAGGCAAAATGGTCTGCCATGGAAACGACACTTTCTACAATGGCTGTAGCTGACAGGGCCAAGTTACTAGGTGTAGACAAAAATTCACTTGTAGCATTACCCAAAAATCTTGCTGCAGTAGCCCCTCCTGTAGGCTTGCCAACAGTGGTTGACTGGCGTAATTATAATGGTGGCAATCACGTTACTTCGGTGAAAGACCAGGGTGGATGTGGGTCATGTGTATCCTTCTGCACTGTTGCAGTAACTGAAGCAATGGCATCTATTGAGAAGAATCAAATGCTGGATTTGTCTGAAGCTGACCAACATTTTTGCTCATCACATGGAGCCAATTGTGGGGGATGGTGGCATACAGATGCCTTCAACCAGATTAAAAGCCGTGGTGTGGTTAGGGAATCAGATTTCCCTTATTCATCAGCTTTCCCTGGTCCGGTATGCCGTGCTGTAGCCGACAGGAATCTTAAAATAACAAAAATTACTGACTTACATGATTGTGGTAATAATTCGGCTGCAAAAACTTATCTGGCTAATACCGGGCCTTTAGCTGGTATTATGGCCGTATATTCTGACTTTTTCAGTTATCATTCTGGCGTTTATCATAAGATTACAGGTGCACTAGAGGGCTACCACTGTGTTACAGTGATTGGTTATTCTGATACAGAACAATGCTGGATTTGTAAAAACTCATGGGGAACAAGTTGGGGAGATGCCGGTTTCTTCAAAATTGGGTATGGCGAATCAGAAATTGATAATTACTCAAAAGTTGGTGTAACGGGTGTTGTTTTACCTGGAGGTGTTTGGAGTGGTTGGGAAAACCTTGGTGGACAGATTACTTCCCGTCCTAATGCTGTAAGTTGGGGGGCTAATCGCATTGATGTGGTGGCAAGAGGAACTGACTCTGCAGTATGGCACAGATGGTGGGATGGTTCACATTGGAACGGATGGGAAAGCCTTGGTGGTACCATTCAAGGGGCTCCTTCTATTTGTTCATGGGCAAATGGTCGTTTAGATATCTTTGCAATAGGGATGAACCATCACCTTTATCACAAATGGTTCCAGGGTGGCTGGAGTGGTTGGGAAGACCTTGGTGGTGTTCTTTCTTCTGAGCCTGCTTCAGTAAGTTGGGGTAATAACAGGATTGATATCGTTGCCCGTGGTATGGATTCCGCTATGTGGCATTTATGGTGGGATGGACATTGGCATGGTTGGGAAAGCCTGGGTGGCACTATTACATCAGCTCCTGCTATTTGCTCATGGGCTAGTGGCCGTCTTGATTGTTTTGCCCGCGGCACTGATAATAAATTATGGCACAAATGGTTTAGTAATGGCTGGAGTGGCTGGGAAAACCTGGGTGCCGATATGTTCGGTAGCCCTGTAGCCCAATCATGGGGTGCAAACCGTATCGATGTGTTCTTCCCTAATATAAACTATGCAATGGCTCACAAATGGTGGGATGGCACTGCAT
>CANGSR010000486.1 GCA_947456055.1 Chitinophagaceae bacterium | reverse complement strand
GACATAGTATCTGTACTGCTTACGAGTAACGCAAAATGTATTTTAACAACCACAGCTTCTTCAACACAGGTGGTGAATACTTTAGTGCCTTCAATAAGTATTACCATTGCAAATAGTAATAAAATAGGTTTAGGCGGAAGTGATACCCTTATAGCTCAACTACAGAACGCAGGAAATAATCCTACCTACCAATGGCTCATCAATAATCAAGCAGTAGCAGGCGAAACCCACCCAATATTTGTAACTAACAAACTGGTAAGCAATGACCAGGTTAGCTGTAAGGTGATTTGTTCTGATATTTGTGGAGGTACCACCATTCAGGGTTCCCTAAATGTAAGTGTATTGCCCTTCCACGAAGGGGATGTGGTATTATCGCCTAATCCTAATAAGGGTGTATTTACTCTTGAGGGTTTGTTTGAAACAAATATCACCAAGGTTGCTGTAGATATAAAGGACGTTTTAGGTAGGTCAGCATTTTCGGCAACTATACCAACTACTAATGGCTATTTCAAGCAAATGATAACAATGGCTCACTTGAGTAGGGGTATGTATATACTTACCCTAAATGCAGGTGGGGTGAATATGGTGAAGAAGTTTGTGGTGGAGTAGAGTGTATGTTTTGATAGGGCTTAAGAGTCATTCAAAAAAAATGCATTAGTAAGTATTTGTTATATTTAATATTTAATATTTAATTACCTCGGTATACCAAAACCACTTCATATGAAACATGTTTATCTGATTTTATTATCATTGCTTTTGCCTTTAAGTTCTATTGCGCAGGATTGGTATACGGGTAAAACAATACTTTGTGTAGGCGATAGCCTGAATATGTATGCCACTTTTTATCAAACAGACGGAGGTGATTGGGCTAGTTCTAACAATGCAGTTGCCAGAGTAGGAAGTTTATCAGGATGGGTAAAAGGCATATCCCCAGGGACAGCAATTATTAGCTATACTGTTTTGGGCAGGTTATACACCAAGACGTTTTCAATTTCAAATGAGGCACCTGGGGCATATCCACTATTAAGTGCCAGCGGTAGGGATACCATCTGTTCAGGGGGAGCTAATAATATGCTTATTTTATCGGGTTCAGATACATCAACTTATTATGATGGCTATTTCATGGGTGATAATTTGGAGGCGGCATGGTTTTTTAGAGGAATCAACGGTACAGGTTTACCAATAACAATTCCTGATCCTGTAACCTTTTATGCAAAAATTTATATACTCTGCACAAATAGGCATTCAGAATGTAAAGCCTGGGTGCCACAAACCCAAACTTTTATAGAAGGTCCTTCAGATATTTCCGGAGCTAATATTATTTGCAGGGGATCATCAACCTTGTTGCATAATAATGTTTCTGGGGGGGTATGGAGAAGCAGTAATCCTTCAATTGCTCCTGTAGATTCAGTTGTGGGTAATGTTTCTGGAATTCTTGCGGGTACCTCAATTATTAGCTATACAATGCCCAATGGTTGTGCCAAGGCAGATACAATTCTCGTACAATCTGCACTCGACAGTATACATGGCCTACGTAATATTTGTAAAGGTGCATCAGTGCTTTTAAGCTGTGCCAGCGGAACATGGGCTAGTAGTAATCCTGCGGTAGCTACAATATATAGTAATGGACAATTGAATGGATTATCTACTGGTACATCAATTATTACATTTACTTCAGGCGGCTCATGTGGTGCCACATACCTGGGAATAACAGTTAATCCTCTGCCACGTGTTGATACTTTATGGGCAGAATGTTATGGTGGTGCATCAGAGCTTTATCCTGGGGATAGCGGAATTCATTTTAAGTTATCATTATCGCAGTTAGGTTTGAATTATAGCCTATATAGAATTCCTACTGATTCTTCAGCGGTTGTAATTGCAACAATGCCAGGCACAGGTAGCATGCTCGATTTTGGCCTGATACCAATACCAGCCAGGCTCGGTGTTCGTTATTCCTATAAAATCACTGCTACAAATACGCTAAGTGGTTGTTCAATAACTATGATGAATCAGCCAAGTTTTATCAAATTAATTCCACCACCTATTAGTGGAAAAGATGCACTTTGTATTAGTTCTGCCCAATATTATTCACATAGAAGACCGGGTGGTATTTGGTATAGCCATAATCCGGCGGTTGCCACTATTGATTCTGTTTCTGGTCTTTTAATCGGAGTGTCTCTTGGTACCACCATTATTACTTACAGTGTACCTACAGGACATTATATAACTAAAACTGTTTCGGTTGTTAATGCGACACCACCAATTACCGGATTTTCATACTTATGTTATCCAGAGGCTCATTATTTATCTAATGATTTTGATGGTAGATGGTCAAGTAGTAATTCAGCAATTGCTACCGCAAGGGCTACTGATGGCCTTATAAGCTCTGTGACTTTAGGTACGGCTATAATTACCTTCACTCCTACTAGTGGGTGTCCTAGGGTAACTGCTAACATAAATGTCACTGGAGGTCCCAGTCGTTATCGATTAAAAGCCGTAAATGACGACTTTGCCAATGGTTACTTTTTATGTGTTCATGAGCATGATTTTAAGCCACATATTGATTCATCGGAGGTTGGTATCCGATATATAAGTGAATATAATTCCAGGGCAGGTAGGTATATTTCAACCTCTATCGGTACTGGTGGTAGAATAGATTTTGGATACGATACCTTATTGATTGTTGATGATCCGGTATTACGGGCATACGCAATAAATCCGGTTACAGGATGTGAGAGTTCAATGATAGGCTCTTTGAGTGGCAATGTGGAAGATAGTCCTTATCCCATCAATGGTACTTCAACCATATGTATTGGCACCCAGCAATTATTGCGAGATACTATTTCCTATTGGGGTAATAACTATAAGTGGTCGAGTAGTAACCCTGGTGTGGCAGCAGTAGTAGATAGTATGGGTGTATATTCCAATATTGTTGGTGTATCGGTAGGCAGTGCAATTATTACGTTTGCCTATGTGTATTCTGGTTTTAGTTGCCTTGTTACAAAAACAATCAATATAACCCCTTCCACCTGCACGGGAATGCCCATAGGTGGGGTATCGAGGGTTGCAATAAATGAGATATGTAACGATGTAGATACTCTGTTTCTGTCAGGTTATTCCTCCACATGTGGTAATGTATTGCAATGGCAAAGCTCCACCGACAGCCTTACCTGGGTTAATATTCCAGGAGCTAGTGCCAATTATTGTAAAATTACCCCTGGCACGACAAGTTGGTTCAGGTGTAAAGTGACTTGTTTGTCTTCGGGTTTAATTGCTTATTCCACAGTTTCGAAAATAAAGGTAAGGCAAGGTATTGATGGGTACAGAATTGTAACTCATTATGATTCAATCTGTCATAATTACCATTGCATTTTTAAAGCATGCGGGGTCATGCATGGTTATAATGTAACCACCTATTATGGCGATGGTACGCATGACAATGTAGCACTTAGTG
>CANGSR010000485.1 GCA_947456055.1 Chitinophagaceae bacterium | reverse complement strand
GGCTCACATTAGCCCAGCCTGATGTATCCTGGGCTTTAAAATCTATGGGCAGGGTTTGGGTGCCAATAGCTACCAAATTACCAGCTACTTCTATTGAATACAATCCCTGAAAAATTACCTGTACCCCTGGGTCAATAGTAAGGGTAGCACCGGCAGGAACTGTGATATTATTAGAAATAAGGTAAGGAGAACCAGTAATAGCCCAATGCCCCGAAACTGTAGGGCTGGTGATACTTGTAGCACCATAGGCACAAGTACCTATGACTATAACCATTAATAGGGTGTAAAGTAATTTCATAATTGGGTATTAAGATGTAGACAAATGCTTTATGCTTGGGTTCACTAACCAGTGGTTAATTAGTCCTCAATATATAAGACGTAAAATTTTAGGGAAATGTTAGGGATAGGGAAGTATTTATTTTATGGGAATGCGACAACGTTGGGAAATGTTACGGTCATTTCTCAACATTGTCGCATTATATATTGATAGTATTATTCCAGCACTATTTTCTGCAATAATTTGGTGCCACCAGGCATATTCCAAACTGCGAAATAAATACCCCTGGGCAACGATTGGATATCGAATGATGTTATGGTATTCACTACTTTTTTTGTAGCAACCACTTTAGCATCTATATCACGCAATTCAATTATTCCGTTTGCCTGTGGGGTTAATACAAACAGGTTATTAATTGCAGGATTGGGGTATACACTGATGTTTATAGATGGTTCTATACTAGAGGGTACAAAACCTAAAGAGGAAAGGTTGTACTCGTAGGCGCCAATGTCAATAATACCACCAGATACCCGTGCATTCCCGCCGTGATCAGTACCATAGATAAATGCATTGCTAGTGTCGCCATGGTTAAGGCAGGGTGATGTAAGCAGGAGTCCGAAATTGGCAAGTAGTGCATTTTCAGTTACACTGTTGGTCAGGGTAGGGGCAATGAGTCCAGGATTAATGCCAATTACATTTGTTGTAGTATCACCTACAGGCACAAATCCCATAGTAGTAGTAATATCTGAGGAATAGGTTATTTGTGTGAAGTTGTTTGTGTATTCAAAAGTATCCGCTGCCCATAGGTTACATGAAGTGCTGTCCATACTGGAATGGGTATTGATATTGTTGAAGAAGATATTGTTTTTTACTTTGACAAAGGAATGTCCGTAAACAGCAGGGTCGCTAAAATCGTATATACCAGCACCCATATTGCTTGTATTGTTCATGATAGTATTGTTGGTAATAATAGCACTCGACTTATAAATATTGATGCCGCCGCCATTCCCTGCTGTGAAGTTATTGGAAATAATATTATTTCGCAAAATGAAGGGCCGGGGATTGCTCCCTCCATTATTATTAAGAAACAATCCGCCGCCGCCTTCTATTAATGAGAAGGAGCCCAATGCCCTAGTTGTCTTGTTGTTACAGATGATGTTGCCAGTTAAATCTAACGTGCCTCCATCGCAATACAAGGCAGCAACGAAAAGGGAAGTATTGTTATAGATTTTATTTCCAGAGATTACACCATGGCATTTGGTAAGTCTTATAGCAGAATTAGAATGAAGAAATGTGTCGCTCTGACGATTATTGTATATACTGTTGTTGGTTAATAGCACATTTACCGAGTTCAAAGAAATAGCCACAGCGCAATCGTTATCATGAATACTGCAATTACTAAGGTGTAAAATACCATGGGACGAGGCGATAGTCCTTATGGCTGGACCACTGTAATTGTTATAAATATTACAGCTATCCATTTCGAATAAAAAGCTGCTATCACTTAAGGAGCCCATTATGTTGATAATGGAATTGTTAGCGATACCAGTGGGTACACTATTATGGGAAAAATTGCAATTGCTCAACTTAAGGGGTCTGCTGGTTACAAAGGGATAAAATTTCATGTCTTGAATATTGCACCAGGCAAAATGAGTTGAATCGGGGATGCCGGTAGTGGCAGCATTCACGTTAATGCCATGCCAGCCGCCAGTTGCCAGGCTCGCATCGGCCCAGCCTGATGTGTCCTGTGCTCTAAAATCAATAGGCTGAGTTTGGGTGCCAATAGCTACCAGATTGCCGGCTACCCACAATGAATATAATCCCTGAAAAACCACCTGAACTCCTCGGTCAATAGTCAATGTAGAACCAGTGGGAACTGTGATATTATCGTAAATGTAATAGGGCGAACCGATAAGAGTCCAATGGCCTGAAACTAAAGGTCCTGTAATTGTTGTGCTGCCGCAGGCATAGGTACTCATGAGAATACCGAGTAAAATGGAATAAACTAATTTCATAAGGGGGGTATTAAGATGTAAACAATTATTTTATACTTAGGATCACTAACCAATGGTTAAATATACCTCAGTACATATGACGTGGAATATTAGGTAAACGTTAGAGGTTCATATAGATATATTTTATGCGAATTCGATATTTGGTTGAATTTACCCCAAAAACAACAACGCCCCCGGAATATCCAGAGGCGTTGCAATTAATCTATTGTCAGATATTACCTACCGTGGCAGGCTTTGAATTTTTTACCACTTCCACATGGGCAAGGGTCATTGCGGCCTATCCGGGGTCCAGCTGTTACTGGGGTTTTCTTTACTGGTGCCTGTGGTTCAGGGGTTTCGGTATAGTAGTCTTCTTCGTCGGCTGCATAGTCTTGTCCACGGGCATCTATCTGTGCTTTGTTTACACGCATACCACTCATATCAGTGGGTGGTTCGGGCATTCTTGCTGCCTGTGGTGGTGCATCCTGCATAGGGATACCGGCACGTAGCAGGAAGGAGATGATGTTCTTATTGATGTCGGAAATCATCACCTTAAAGAGGTTGAATGCTTCAAACTTATAGATAAGCAATGGGTC
This sequence comes from Chitinophagaceae bacterium, assembly GCA_947456055.1. Classification (GTDB taxonomy): domain Bacteria; phylum Bacteroidota; class Bacteroidia; order Chitinophagales; family Chitinophagaceae; genus Nemorincola. Next base: position 624 of record CANGSR010000485.1, on the reverse strand, counting down.
TTTCTGCTCATAAGAAGCCATACGTACAGATGTACGAAGGTCATCCATAGCACGCAGGTTGTTTTTCCATTCCTCGTCTATCATCATCAATGTGATGTTCTTTTCAAGGGCATGTATTACTGGTTGTGCTTCTTGTTCTACTGCTTCCTCCAGATTAATATATAATTGCATTCCACGGATACCATCGGTAAATGGAACAACTATATTTTCAATCTTATCACCATTCTCCTTGTATATCTGTGCAAGGGTCGGTGTCATTTGCTCACGGATAGCCGTTGTTTTGCGAAGATAAAAGTCCTTGGCTTCGTGATATAATATTTCACCTATAATATTCGGGTCAGCCTTGGCATAAACATCATCACTTATTTCAGGTTCCACTACCAGATGAGTCAATACATCAATTTTGAAGGCAGGGATGTCTTTATTGGCAGCGTATTGCTCGGCAATACCCATACAAACGGAGAATAATGCATTGTCAAGGTCAATGGCCAAACGGTCGCCAAATAAGGCATGGCTGCGGCGTTTGTAGATTACATCACGCTGTGCATTCATTACATCATCATACTCAAGCAGGTTTTTACGCATGCCGAAGTTGTTTTCTTCAACCTTGCGCTGTGCTCTTTC
>CANGSR010000484.1 GCA_947456055.1 Chitinophagaceae bacterium | reverse complement strand
GTACTTCTATCTATAGACCCTGATGCCCATGCTATAGAAGGTTATCACGACACCTATTATGGCACCCTTATAGCCCAAAAAGGAGGCCTAACAGCCAAAGGCAACCTAAGTAGTTATTCATTAGCAGAGTTTGAAGCTTTCTTAGCAATTCAAAAGAAGAAAAGGGGGTAGATAAATTATAAAACTATAGCTCTATTACTTGAACTTCTTAAAATAGAATAAAAGAAACACGCTAAACAACGCTGCTATCACAAGCATAGGACTCTCGTATATCTGGTTCAATTTGTGATTATAAATTGCCAGGTAAACAGCAGCGTCAACTATTGTGAGGCATATATACCCCAATGCCCCCCACCTTCGCAAATCGCAGGCTGCTATCCAGAATACAGTATAAGCTAGCAACCACAATGCCCCCAGCCATTCTATACCAGGAAAAGGTAAATAATGGTCGGACCAAATTATGTATAATGTAAGAACAACATGAAAAAGTCCTACCAATGGGAATAACATGGGTGGCTTCTTCACCAAATCAACTATCAATGTTTTTATACTGCGCAAATTCTATGTTTTAATATTCACTATCAACAATGAAGGCGTACCCTTAAAATTACCTTTGCGCAAAGATAAGGAACGAAGGCAGGATAAATTCCGGATAGCGAATTAATCAGTTTTTATAAAAAAACTTAACTCTTCAATGGTTAAACCCGTTAAGTCTGATATATCATTGATATCCATTCCTTTATTAAAACATTTTTGTGCCATTTCTCTGGCTTTTTCTTTCGCAAATTCAATCTTGTTATGCTCACCAATTTGAATTCCTTTTTCAATCCCTTCTGCAATCCCAATCTCCTTTCCTTTTTCAAGGCCTTTCAATTCACCCGCTGTAAAATTGGATCCCAATACAGTCTCATTATCACGCCAATTAGATAAATCCCTTTCGTATTCCCTCCTTTCTTCCCTGGTCAATTTCAATAAATCCAGCTTTTCCCTTGCCTCAATAAGGCCCTTTGCCATTGTACCTTCTTGCACATTTTCAGTTTTCAGGAATTGTATCCATTCGTCAAGTGTATTTTTTGCTACCTGGTTAAACTTGTTTACCCTAATGATATAGTATTCAGGATAAATCTTATCAATCAATTCGGTCTTATAAACCAATTGTTCTTGTTTGGATAGGTTAAGTATATCATGATTATTAAGCCCAACAAATTTTGTGGTGCCATGGTATATATAATCGCTACCCTGCCCCAGGTCGAAATAAACAATGTTGAGGGAGATTATTTTCTTGATTTTGGTATAGGGCATGCCCATATCCATAAAGTCGACAATTAACTTAGAAGTACCAAAAAGCATACGCATCAGGTAGTCTTGCATGTAACTACTTTGCACTACTATTATTATTAATTCCCCTTTTGAATCCTGCACCAACAAATCTACACGGTTCATTTTATTGTCACCGGTTTGCTTATTGCTTTCGCTTTCAAGGATTTGGTCAATCTTGATATCTTCGCCTAATAACTCACTAAGCAACCCTTCAAGTATCCCGAAGTTTGCCTTGTTACGCAGCAGGCGCTTCATTGCCCAATCGAATCTAACCAGATTTTTCATTACCATTAATACTATTCGATTAGCAAAGATAAGAAACCGCTATTATATTTGGCTAAACTTAGTAAGGAGAATGATTTATTAACTCTGATTAAAGCCTAATTATAATTATCGGGTCAAATTGCGTCTGTAGAGCTTATTATTTATTTTGTATTTAATATTTTCACTATCGTCTTTGGGTTTTTATTTCCTACTTTTGCCAAAATTTTTTCAAATCCTGATGCGTAGTTGGTGGTGGAAAATACTTTGTATCATCTTTTTGGGGTATACCGTTATAGGCGGTTTTTTAATGCCTGTGCCCCGACTCAATATACTTAATGAAACAATAAGGAACCTGTATTTCCATGTGCCTATGTGGTTTACTATGTTGGTACTATTTGGAGCTGCCTTTGGCTATTCTATTAAATACTTGAGAACCAATGACCTCAAAGATGACCTTTTTGCTGTTCAACTGACTCAAACAGGTATTTTCTTTAGCTTATTGGGCATGTCTACAGGCATGGAATGGGCACAGTATACCTGGGGGGCGGCATGGAGCAATGACCCAAAGCAATTGGGAACTGCCATGGCTATGCTTATCTATTTCGCATATGCAATATTGAGGAGCGGTATTAAAGACGATGAAAAGAAAGCCAAGATAGCCGCTGTTTACAACATTTTTGCTTTCTCAATGTTGATACCCCTAATTTTTATATTACCCCGCCTGGTAGATTCATTACACCCCGGTGCAGGTGGTAACCCTGCATTCAAGCAATACGACCTGGATAAAAACATGCGTATGGTTTTCTGGCCTGCAGTAGCTGGCTGGATAATGCTTGGCTCTTGGGTAGCCTCATTAAAAATCAGGACCGCTCTACTTGTTTATAATAAAGAAAACTCATTCCAAATTAATTTTGAAAAAAAATAGCCTTATGCGCAAAGCTTCCTTTATTGCTTTGGTATTATTAATCATGAATGCCTTCAATTGCCTTGCCGGTGACACCCTAAATACTAATGGAAAACACTACCAATTTATTAAGGGAATGACCGATACAGTGAAGTCGGGTGCGGATAATTACATAGTAAAATATGTAACTGAGCCCGAAGAAGCTGATATTATGCGCAGTAATGGTAAAATATACGTTGTCATTGTGGTATTAGCTACTATCTTTGCAGGGATTATTGCATATATGGTAGCCCTCGACCGCAAGATCAGCAAATTAGAAAGGGAAAAATAGTTCTTAACTCAATTATTCAAATTCAAAACAACAGAAAGGTGGAAACAGCAAATCCAACACAGGAAGCTCATTATAGCTTCTTCCAGGGAGTAGAGCGCAACTTTGATAAAGCTGCAAAATATACCCGTTTCGAGTCGGGAATCCTGGAACAAATTAAAGCCTGTAATTCGGTTTACCGAATGAAATTTCCGGTAAGAATAGGTGAAAATATCGAAGTAATTGAAGCCTATCGTGTACAGCACTCTCACCACAAACTTCCATGTAAAGGTGGTATCCGTTATTCAATGGATGTGAATCAGGACGAAGTTATGGCGCTTGCAGCTTTGATGACTTACAAATGCGCTATTGTTAACGTCCCTTTTGGTGGTGCTAAAGGTGGTATCAGAATCAATCCTAAAAAATATTCAGCTTTCGAACTGGAAAAAATTACCCGCCGTTATGCTTCTGAGTTAGTAAAGAAAAACTTTATTGGCCCTGGTATCGACGTTCCTGCTCCTGATTACGGAACCGGTGGTCGTGAAATGAGCTGGATTGTTGATACTTATGCGTCTTTGAGGCCAGGTGAGGTTGATGCAATGGCTTGTGTTACTGGTAAGCCAGTTACCCAAGGTGGTGTACGTGGCCGTACTGAAGCTACAGGTTTAGGTATTTTCTATGGTATCCGTGAGGTTTGTGCTATTAAG
>CANGSR010000483.1 GCA_947456055.1 Chitinophagaceae bacterium | reverse complement strand
TAAAATTCGCACACAAGGAACAGGATAGTTTTTATGATGTGGTAAGAAGCCGGGTGTCAGACTATTTCACATCAAATAATATCTCACCTTACTCTAACACTACAATGCGTATTAAGACCATTGCTATGGTCAGCATGTATTTTGTACCCTACCTGGTAATGGTAAGCGGCTTAGCTAAATTTAGCCTGCTTTTTTATTATTCTTTATGGCTACTTATGGGTCTGGGGCTGGTGGGTATCGGAACATCGGTAATGCATGACTCTAATCATGGAGCCTATTCCAAAAATAAAGGTATTAATCGTTTTTTGGGAAACTTATTGAATCTTCTTGGGGGTTACGCACTTAACTGGAGAATACAACATAATGTGCTTCATCATACTTATACTAACATCCATGGCCTGGATGAAGATATTGAAGCAGGCTCTATTATACGTATGACACCTGACAAGAAATTAAAACCATATCATCGTTTTCAGCACCTTTATGCATGGGGGCTTTATTGCCTGATGAATTTATACTGGATAACAGCAAAAGATTACATTATGCTACATCGGTATAATGATAATAATCTTTTAAAAAACCAAAAAACTACCCTCAATAAAGCCTTAATAGAATTAACCCTGCTTAAGGTATTATATGTAGCATATATCATTGTATTACCAATTATGTTCTCGGGTTTTGCATGGTACCATATTGTATTTGGGTTGATTGCTATGCATATAGTGGCAGGGTTTTCGTTAGCATGTATCTTCCAACCTGCGCATGTTGTGGAAACCTCTGATTATGCACCTCCTACATCTGCCCGTAAAATGGAGAATAACTGGGCCGTACATCAAATACTAAATACAGCCGATTTTGCTCCAGACAATAAGCTGGTTTCATGGTTTATAGGAGGACTCAATTTCCAGATTGAACATCATTTGTTTCCACACATTTGTCATGTTCACTATCCACAAATTGCAAAAATCGTAAAAGAAGTAGCAAACGAATTTAATCTGCCTTACATAGTTATGCCAACATTCCGTAGTGCGCTTTATGCGCATGGTAAAATGCTTAAAAAACTAGGCAGTAACGAAACAATATAATAGCACATTCCTTAATGCCATATAAAAAGCAAGCTCCCCAATTGGGAGCTTGCTTTTTATATGAAGTAACCCTAAAACCATTAAGACAAATTACCATACACAAAAAAGACGTGCCAGGCACGTCTTGCAATGATAATATGATTTGGTTTGGTTAGTGTGCAATCCTAACGTTAACCGCATTCAAACCTTTCTTACCATTTTGGACGTCGAAAACTACCTTATCGTGTTCGCGGATTTGATCTTTAAGACCTGATACGTGAACAAAAATGTCCTGGCCGCCAGATGATGGCGTAATGAAACCAAATCCTTTAGTTTCATTGAAAAATTTTACTGTACCTTCTTGCATTTTGAATTGAATAAAAAATTAGTAATAGGCAAATCTAATAACTTTTTATTAATTCGCAATGAAATTTATTTTTTAACAATAACCTAATAAAAGACACGCCCCGCTTGACTAATGTCTTTATTTAACATGCGCAAATGATATTTTATACATTTAATTTTGAAGCAACTGTAAAAATCACATCCTCTCATTTATTTTTATAGCTATTAAAAACAAAATGCGATTATTGTCGGAATTTTATTGTCCTGGCTTTTATCCTTCTATTGGGTTGCATTAGATGCCACCATTCAACAGTAGGGATACCATTGGGCTTTTCAGACAAAAATTAAAAATCGAGTGCGGTTCAGGATTATTAATCTTCTTAATTGAAACATTATACTTGCCATATTAAAGTCGGATATCTCTATCCTAAATTACACAAATAGCAAAAGTCGTTTCCATTCTACTATATAATAGTATATATGAGCCTTATTCATTCAAATAAATAAGGCTCTTGTCGCATTTTGTCGCAATATTTTCTCGTTTCGTAGCATTGCCAAACTTTCTTTCTGCTTTCTTATCAATTTGCATGACAAACCAAGGCGATGAAGGGATTATTAATTCTTGTACTTATTTTATTAAACCTAAACTACTCTAGTGCTCAAATTTTTAAAAAACAAATCAAAAAACAGCCATCTGCATTAGATAAGATTAAAATAAATGAGCATTTCAGGCTAATGCCATTAGATTCCGTTTATAATTTCCTGGGAGAGCGTTATGGATTAAAAATTATTTACGATACTGCATATTGCAATTCTATTTTATTTGACTATTGGTTCATTGGAACGAGTACGAGCATGGCAATTGAGATTACAACCAGAGACAATGACTTAGCATATAATATAGATAGCAATAAAATCATACACATAAAAGCAAAGCACATACATAAGCTTAATAACCGCTCACCTATTGCCAAGCCAATAAACATAGCAAAACATACCGAAATAAAAAATAACTATCTATCAGGCCATGTATTTGACGATTCCACAAATGAAATACTTACAGGGGTTTACATATCCGTAAAAGGCTCATTAAACGGAACAGTATCCGATAGTGATGGATTCTTTACTATAAACAACTTTTCAGGAGACACAGGGACATTAACAATTTCATATTTAGGTTATGTAACTGCTGAAATAAAGGTGGACCCTACCACAATGAAAGACAACTTGCTAATTCCATTACATCAATCAGCACACCTTCTCAATGAAGCAGTAGTTATAGCTAACAGAAAAGACATAATGAATCTATCTGCAAAAACAATCAGCACCATCAAACTTACACCTGAAAAACTTTCAGAAATACCTAACGTGGGCGAAAAAGACATTATGCGTACATTCCAACTAATGCCTGGAATTAGTGCCGCAAATGAATCTTCATCAGGCCTATATGTACGTGGTGGCACGCCCGATCAAAACCTGGTATTATATGATGGTTTTACTGTCTACCAGGTAGATCATCTGTATGGCTTCTTTAGTGCTTTTAATTCTAATGCAGTTAAAGAAGTAGCATTATTCAAAGGTGGTTTTGAATCCAAATATGGTGGTCGCTTATCTAGTGTTACTGAGATGGAGGGAAAAGAAGGAAGTACAAAACAGTTCAACCTGGGTGGTGAAGTGAGCTTATTAAGTGCCAACCTTTTCACAGAAATACCTGTTACAGAAAATCTTTCATTAGTAGCCGCAGTGAGACGGTCATGGAATGGTCCCATTTACAATTGGATATTCAATTCTTTTAATAAAAATTCAGGGCAATCCGGCTCCAGCCCTAAAGGTAAGGGGCCAGGTGGTGCAGATGGAGTTACTAAAGCAAAATCATATTTCTATGATATAAACACCAGGCTAACCTTTAAACCAACAAAAAAAGATGTATTTACTTACAGCCTATTTAAAGGGTCGGATAATCTTAATAATAGCTTTGTAGTTAATACACCTGATTTCCTTGCTAACATGGGCATAAGTTTAAACTTCGGCACTACCGATGTTACTACTTATGCCAATCTGTGTATGAGTCAGGGATGGCAAAGGCAATGGAGGC
>CANGSR010000482.1 GCA_947456055.1 Chitinophagaceae bacterium | reverse complement strand
TTGCCGTTCTTGAAGCAGCTAATGACGAAGATTTCGACTTAATGTGGACTCTTCGTATGGGCGACCATGTTATTTTCTCTATGCCTAAAAAAGTTGTTCTTCGTAGTATGGTATTTAGTCATATTGTACACCACCGTGGCCAGTTAAGCGTTTATCTACGTTTGTTAGATATTCCAATACCAGGTATGTATGGTCCAAGTGCTGATGATGCACGTTAATTAAATCAGATTGTATTTAATAAAGAATAGGGCTGTCCATTTTGGGCAGCCCTGTTTATTTAGGAAATGTATATTTTTCAAAATCATAAAAAGTAAAAGGCCATCCACCGGATAGCCTTTTACTTTTATAACTCTAATCAATCTTTGATTATGCGTAAGATTCTGTTGGTTCGCAAGTACAAACCAGATTCCTGTCGCCGAATGTATTGTTAACACGGGCTACACTAGGCCAGAATTTGTTGTGCTTAACCCATGGCAATGGGTATGCAGCTTCTGTACGTGAATATTTATGGTTCCATTCGTCAGCAGCTACAGTAAACTGGGTATGGGGTGCATTTTTAAGTGCATTATCCAGCTTGTCTGCCTTGCCTTCTTCAATTGCACGGATTTCTTCACGAATACTCAACATAGCATCGCAGAAACGGTCCAGCTCATCTTTACCTTCACTTTCTGTTGGCTCTATCATCAATGTTCCAGCAACAGGGAAGCTCATCGTAGGTGCATGGAAACCATAGTCAATCAAGCGTTTCGCAACATCTTCAGCTTCAATATCTACTGATTTTTTGAAAGGACGGAGGTCAACGATAAACTCATGGGCACAAGTGCCACCACTACCTGTATATAAGATGTCATATTTACCCTGTAGGCGTGCACGCATGTAGTTAGCATTAAGAATAGCATATTCAGTAGCCATCCTTACGCCCTTAGCGCCTAGCATACGGATATAACCATAAGATATCAACAATATACTAGCGGAGCCATAAGGTGCTGCAGAAACCGCATTTCCTTTACCCTCACGAAGGTAGATATGAGATGGCAGGTGAGCTTCAAGGTGTTTCTTAACACATATAGGGCCCATACCAGGACCACCACCACCGTGCGGAATTGCGAAAGTTTTGTGTAAGTTCAGGTGGCATACATCAGCACCAATTAATCCTGGAGCAGTAAGACCTACCTGTGCATTCATATTGGCACCATCCATATAAACCTGGCCACCATAGCTATGTACTATATCAGTAATTTCTTTTACTGATTCTTCGAATATACCGTAAGTAGATGGGTAGGTAATCATCATACCTGCAAGATTAGCAGCATATTGTGCAGCCTTTGCCTTGAAATCTTCTACATCAATATAGCCGTTTTCAAGAGCCTTAACTACAACAACCTTATAACCTGCCATTACTGCACTAGCCGGGTTTGTTCCATGCGCAGATATTGGAATCAGGATTATGTCCCTGTGGCCTTCACCCCTGCTTTCATGATAATCACGAATAGTCAATAATCCAGCGTACTCGCCTTGTGCACCACTATTTGGCTGCAGGCAACAAGCATCAAATTTTGTAATTGCACACAAATAGTCTGATAATTCCTTAACCATTTGAAGGTAGCCTTCCGTTTGGTCAACTGGTGCAAATGGGTGCATTTTACCCCAATTTGCAAAAGTAACAGGTATCATTTCAGATGCTGCATTCAATTTCATGGTACAGCTACCCAAAGAAATCATACTAGTATTCAAGCTTAAGTCCTTATTTTCAAGGAACTTGATATACCTCATCATTTGTGTTTCACTGTGATGAGAATTGAATACCTGATGAGTAAGGAAAGCACTAGACCTTGACAATGATGCTGGAATATGCGTTAAGGCATCAGTTTCATCTATTGTAAATACATTAGGCACATCGGCATGCGTAAATACATCAATAATATTCAAAATATCACGTGGTGTGGTAGTTTCATCTACTGAAATGCTAATTAAGCCATTTTTATGGTAGCAGAAATTGATACCCCTTGTTTCTGAAACTCTTTTCACTGTTTCAACATCATCAACACTAATGGTGATGGTATCGAAATAGGTACTGTTAATCACTTTTACACCTGCATCTTGTAATGAATTGCCTAATGCCTGAGTCAATGAAGCTACACGGCGAGCAATATTTTTAACACCGGTAGGGCCATGATAAACAGCAAACATAGCTGCTATATTAGCCAATAATGCCTGTGCAGTACAGATATTAGAAGTTGCTTTTTCTCTTTTGATATGTTGCTCACGTGTGCCTAATGCCATACGAAGCGCACGGTTGCCCTTAGCATCGATACTTACTCCTATGATACGGCCTGGAATTAATCTTTTGAAATCATCCTTTACTGCAAAGAAAGCAGCATGAGGACCACCAAAGCCCATTGGTACACCAAAACGCTGGCTATTACCTATTGCAGCATCGGCACCTAATTCGCCTGGAGGAGTCAATAAGGTAAGTGCCAAAAGGTCGGTAGCCATTACTACATATGCACCAGCCTGGTGAACAGTAGCTATAAAATCACGATAATCTTCTACACTACCATTTGCACCTGGGTACTGGACTATTGCACCGCAATAAGTAGCATCAATTCCAGAATTCTTATAATCACCAAATACCACTTCAATGTTAATTGGTGTGGCACGGGTAAGGATAATATCTTTTGTCTGGGCAAAAACATCATTATCTACAAAGAACTTAGGACGGGTAGGATTGTTGCTATCTTTGTTCAAAGCATGGAAAAACATATTCATTGCTTCAGCAGCCGCAGTACCTTCATCAAGCAAAGATGCATTTGAAATTGGCAAACCGGTCATGTCGCAAATCATAGTCTGGTAGTTCAATAAACTTTCCAAACGACCCTGGCTAATTTCAGCCTGGTAGGGGGTATATTGGGTATACCATCCTGGGTTTTCAAATATATTACGCAGAATTACACTTGGGGTATGGGTGTCGTAATAACCCTGGCCAATGTAATTTTTAGCAATTTTGTTCTTTAAAGATGTTTCTTTCGATTGCTCCAGGTATTCAGCTTCACTTTGTGCAGCTGGTATTTCCAGGGTGTGGTTCATTCTTATAGAAGCCGGCACCGTACGGTTAATCAGCTCTTCCATGCTGTCCACACCTATGGTATGCAGCATTTGTTTGGTATCTGCTTCATTTGGACCTATGTGACGGCCAATGAATTCTTCGTTCTGAAGGGATAATAAATTCATATTGTTACGTAAGAAGTGAAATGTGATAAAAAGACGCCGCAAAGATAATTTAATTTGGCTTAGTTGGGTAATGATATTCGTTAGTTTTAAGCCCCATACTTTCGGCTGTTAGGATATAGGTATAACAATTATCAATATTGTTTGACTTATTTATTGCCTTCAATATTTTGTGGAACTATAGCCTGTTTTTTATGGTATTGGCTACAAACTGTTTAATAAACCTAAATCAAATTCTTCCAAACTGTGCAACTTAAGGTCGGCCAATGAGAACCTAGGGTCAGCATAATGCAATTCATCAGGT
>CANGSR010000481.1 GCA_947456055.1 Chitinophagaceae bacterium | reverse complement strand
GAAATATGGGGCACAATTATATACCGATGGTCTACGCCATGCCTTACGCCTACCCTACCAGGAATTTGAAGACCAAAGCAGCGGCCAGACACTTTCTATTCTCCAGAAAGTAAGGGTAGATTGTGAGAAATTCATTACTTCTTTCTTCAATGTACTACTACCTACTATTATTGGTATTGTATTCGTAATTGTTTATGCCATTTCACTTAGTCCATATCTGCCCTTGGTTTATATAGGTGGTGCAATTGTTTTAGGATTGTTGACAAGTTCCCTTTCTAAGCGAATAAAGATTGTACAGAAAAACATTGTGCGTGAAACAAATGCCCTTGCTGGTAGCACCACTGAATCGCTACGCAATATAGAATTGGTAAAAAGTCTTGGACTTACCCATCAGGAAATCCGCAGGCTTAATGCTACTACCATAAAAATCCTACAGCTTGAATTGAAGAAGGTACGTAGTATACGTACTATCTCTTTCATACAGGGAACTTTTGTGAATTTCCTCCAGCAGGTGATAGTTATGAGCTTGCTTTATTTCATTTTTAAGGGAACCATTTCACCGGGCCAGTACCTGACCCTTACTTTTTATTCGTTCTTCATTTTTGGCCCTATGCAGGAAATTGGCAATGTGATACTTTCTTACCGTGAGGCAGAAGCATCGCTGCACAATATGACCGAACTGCTGAAAAAGCCAATGGAGTTCAGCCCTGAACATCCTGAGCCAATAAATGGTATTGATACCGTTCAGTTTAAAGACGTTACCTTCAAGCATAATAGTTCATCACGCTATGCGCTCGATGGTATTTCCTTCAATGTAAAACTAGGTGAAACAGTGGCTTTTGTGGGTCCATCAGGTAGCGGTAAGACTACATTAGTAAAACTGCTTGTAGGACTTTACCACCCCAACCAGGGCCACATTTACTACAACGGCATTGATGAGGGCAAGATAGATTATGAAGAGCTACGTAGGGAAATGGGGCTAGTAACCCAGGACCCGCAATTGTTCTCAGGTACTATTAAGGAGAACCTGCTATTTGTAAATCCTAGTGCTACAGAAGAAGACATTAACAGTGTATTGAAAAAGGCAGCCTGCCACAATTTATTATCACGGGCAGAGAAAGGACTTGATACTATGATAGGCGAAGGAGGCTTGAAACTTTCGGGGGGTGAGCGCCAGCGTATTTCTATAGCCCGTGCTTTGCTACGTAAACCACGTCTGATGATTTTTGATGAGGCTACCTCAGCCCTTGATTCTCTTACAGAGGACGAAATTTCACAAACCATCAGAAATATTACCGACCAAAGACAGCATATTACTATTATGATTGCGCACCGCCTTTCCACCATTATGCATGCCGACCGTATCTATGTTTTGGAGAAAGGGCAGGTAATAGAAACGGGTTCGCATGATACCCTGATAGCAGAAAAAGGCTTGTATTATGCAATGTGGCGCCAACAGATAGGCGAGAGTAAGGAACGCAAAGCCATGGCTTAGTGGCCTTCTTTTTGTGTAAAATATGAATTTTAAATTGGTGGTTAATCGCCTTTAAAAGAACATATAATTGATTTGTAGTTTCAGATATTTTTATTAGTTTCGCATTATGAGTAGTGAAAAAGCAGCATTTCCTGGTATTAAGTGGCAAACTGAGGAAAGCAGTGAAACAGATGTATTAACCGAGGACATGCACAATTTGATTGTGTGGAACGATGATGTCAATACCTTCGATTGGGTAATAGCGTCATTGGTAGATATTTGCGGCCACGAGGTGCTTCAGGCAGAGCAATGCGCCTTAATAATTCATCACAGGGGAAAGTGCGGAGTGAAAAAAGGCACATTCGATGAGTTACGACCACAAGCCGAAGGCCTAATTGACAGAGGTATTTCAGCGACTATAGATTATTAATACCCAAGAATAAAATATTCTAAACCGTATTAAGGAGCATTTTGGGTGCTTATTAATACGGTTTTTTGTTTTTAGTATTTTTCTGCCTTTTTGACAACTAATATATGATGTAAAATAAAAAACAACATCCCCCTAACCCCCTTCCCTACAGCACAAAGCCAACGCACAAAGGGGGAATTGCCGCTGTATGGTTATTGGGCTTTTATTTCTATTTTCAGCTTTCGAGCTTTGAATCCTTTTAAAAAACCGCCGATATTGTAGACATGAGAAAACCTAGCTGAATACGGGAGCTAAATTCGGGTATGATTCGCATAAAAAAGCCCAAAATGATGAGTTATCCTCAATCATTTTGGGCTAAAAATATTTGGATATAAAACTAACTAAACTACTCCTGCATCATAAGCCTGCTCGCCATGTATTGCGGCATCAAGGCCAGCTTCTTCATCTACTTCGCCAACTTTTACCTTCGTAAATAAATTGATTAAATAGAGCATACCATAGGTAAATACATAAGCATATACACAAGCAACTACCACTGCTACTGTCTGGTGCATAAAGAAGGAACCACCACCATATTTCAGTCCGTCAAAACCAGATGGATTGATTGATTTGGCACCGAAAACACCTAATAATATAGTACCCAGGCAACCGCCAATACCATGCACACCCCAAACATCAAGAGCATCATCCCAGCCCATTTTGTTTTTAAGAGATACTGCCAGGTAACATACTGCACCGGCCGCAACACCTATGATAACAGCAGAATTTAATGTTACAAAACCAGCCGCAGGAGTAATGGTTGCCAATCCTGCAACGGCACCTGTAAGCAAACCTACAAATTTTGGTTTCTTAACCAGGCTCCACTCAATTACCAACCATGTGATACAAGCAAATGAAGCAGCAACATCGGTATTAATAAATGCCTGGCCTGTAATGGCATCTACATCTAATTCGCTACCCGCATTGAAGCCATACCAGCCAAACCAAAGGAGACCTGTACCAATTGCTATCAATGGAATACTATTGGGAGGTGATTCCCTGTCACGGCGCTTACCAACATAAATAACTGAAGCCAATGCAGCAAAACCAGCAGTAGCATGTACCACAATACCACCTGCGAAGTCACGCACACCCCACTGTGCTAATAGGCCACCACCCCATACCATGTGGGCGAATGGATAATAAACCAATACCTGCCATAATACAAGGAATACAAGGTATGACTTAAATGTAATCCTATTGATGAAGGCACCGGTTATCAATGCTGGAGTGATAATTGCAAACATCATTTGATAGGCAAAGAACACAAATTCGGGCATTTTAGGGTTGCCAGCGAATGGTGTATCTAACCTTACACCGTGCATAAAGCACTTGTTGAGGTCGCCTATGATGCCACCCATGGCGTTACCACTGAAACACAAAGAATAACCACAGACATACCATAGTATAGTGGTAATACCCATGGATACGAAACTCTGGATCATGATCCCCAGAATATTACGCTTACCAGCAAGGCCACCATAAAAGAATGCGAGGCCAGGGGTCATTAACATTACCAGACTTGTGGCGAGTAGCATAAACGCCGTACTGCCTGTGTCGAAAGCTGCCATAATTTATAATTATTAATTGTGAATTGTTAAT
>CANGSR010000480.1 GCA_947456055.1 Chitinophagaceae bacterium | reverse complement strand
TTGTAGGGTAATCAGAGCATGTAATAAAGCCTCTGGCCTTGGTGGGCAACCTGGAATATAAACATCTACTGGTATAATATGGTCAACTCCTTTTACTACAGAGTAAGTATTATAAAAGAAAGGACCACCTGAAATAGTACAAGCACCCATAGCTATTACATATCTTGGTTCGGGCATCTGGTCATATAGCCTTTTAAGAACAGGTGCCATTTTCATAACAATAGTACCTGCTACAATAATTAAGTCGGCCTGACGAGGGGAGGCCCTAGCTACTTCGAAGCCGAATCTCGACCAATCGTTCTTGGCATCAGCGGAGTGCATCATTTCTATGGCGCAACAACTGGTACCGAATATTAATGGCCACAAAGAATTTGAGCGGGCCCAATTAATCAGGTCATCGAGGTTGGATACCAGAATCCCGCCATCAGCTGTTTCATGCAGTTGGGCCGGGAAAACCATTTTTTCTGTTTCTGCCATTTTAATCTTTGTTTAATACACCAATTCAGTTCTTAATTTCAAACTAAATAATGATTTAGGGTTATATTTCTAGTGGTAATCTGGTATTTTTAATTTTGTTGTATATTTATTGTTTATTGGCCTATCATTATTCTTTATTTACTTGGGCTTTAAAAGACCTTTACATCCATTTTAGAGCACCCTTTTTCCATGCATAAAGCAGGCCTGCAAAGAGAATAAACATAAACACAATAATTTCGATAAGACCTGGTAGGCCACTTTTTACAACCACCACAGCCCATGGGTACATGTAGATTAACTCAACATCGAAAATGAGGAAAATGAGGGCGAAAAGGTAGTAACCGACGTTAAATTGTATCCAGGAAGTGCCTGTAGTCTCAATTCCACACTCATAAGGCTCTCCTTTTACAGTATTTTTTGTGGATTTGGCAACAGCTTTTGAAAGTAAAATTCCTCCACCTGCAAAGGCTATACCAACAATCATTAATAGTATTATCGCAGCTGACCCCATAGTTTCAATTTTTAACAAATTTTCACGCTGTAATGATACAAGTTTTCTTTTGAGTTTTCAATGACCAGTGGCATGAAAAAAATATAAACCTAATCCTATGGGGGCTTAAAAAGAATTTACTTTTACGTTCAAAATTAATACTTTTAAAAAATTTTTTAAGACTATGGCTATTAAAATAACTGGCGATTGTATCAATTGCGGGGCTTGTGAGCCCGTATGTCCCAACGGTGCTATTTTTGCAAATGGCGATGTTTGGAGTTTTGCTTATAAGACAACTCTATCAGGTACTTTCGTATCTAAAAGTGGTATTACTTCAGGTGCTGATGATTCTCATGATGCAGTATCTGACGATGTATACTATATCGTAACAGACAAGTGTACAGAGTGTGTAGGTTTCCATGAAGAGCCACAGTGCGCTTCTGTTTGTCCGGTAGACTGTTGTTTGCCTGATGAAGACAATGAAGAAACCAAAGAAGAGTTAACATTAAAAATGCAATCGCTCCACCCCTAATTAAATAACTATTTTTGTAGAATGGAATCAATAGTAGACAATATTCCGGGACATATTACGTCCCTGATTGAATCAGACAGCATCGTTATAAGGTTTTCAGGCGATT
This sequence comes from Chitinophagaceae bacterium, assembly GCA_947456055.1. GTDB lineage: Bacteria > Bacteroidota > Bacteroidia > Chitinophagales > Chitinophagaceae > Nemorincola. Next base: position 1,943 of record CANGSR010000480.1, on the reverse strand, counting down.
CTGGTGATGGTATGCAGCTTACTGGTAATCAGTTTACCGACACGGCTGCCTTTTTAGGTAATGATTTAAGTACTTTCCCTGAGCTCCCAGCCGAAATTCGTGCCCCAATAGGTACCACAGCCGGTGTATCAGGTTTTCAGGTGCATTTTGGTAGTAAAGAGATTTTCACTCCAGGTGATGAGTATGACGTATTGGTAGCAATGAACTCTGCTGCACTTAAAGTAGACCTTGCAAGGTTGAAAAGGGGTGGTATTATCATTACTAACACTGCCGGATTTGATAAAAAGAATTTGAGCCTTGCAGGTTATGCTGATGGTGTTAATCCACTTGAGGATGGTTCATTAGATGACTATATTGTTCATAAAATAGACGTTACAAAGTTCACTAAAGAGTGCCTTGCTGGTTCTGGCCTGGGTATGAAGGAGATTGAGCGTTGTAAAAACATGTTTGTATTAGGTCTTCTTTTCTGGATGTTTGATGAGCCAATGGATTATACCGTTAACTTCATCAATGAGAAATTTGGTAAGAAAAGGGATATCGCTGATGCCAACATTAAAACATTGAAAGCAGGCTGGAACTTTGGTGACCATACCGAAATTTTCACTACCCGCTTTAAAGTGGCTCCGGCCAAAATGGCTAAGGGTGTTTACCGTAATATTTCAGGTAACCATGCTACAGCCATTGGTCTTGTTGCTGCTTCTGAGTTATCAGGATTACCATTATTCTTAGGTTCATATCCTATTACTCCGGCATCAGATGTATTGCATGAGCTGTCTAAATACAAGACCAGCAATGTAAAAACATTCCAGGCAGAAGATGAGATAGCTGCAATTTGTTCAGCAATCGGTGCTTCATATGCAGGTGCATTAGGTGTTACCACTACTTCAGGTCCAGGTATGTCATTGAAGACTGAAGCAATTGGTTTAGCTACGATTCTTGAAATTCCACTATTAATTATAGATGTTCAGCGTGGTGGTCCATCAACAGGTTTGCCAACCAAAACTGAGCAATCAGATTTGATGCAGGCAATGTTTGGCAGGCATGGTGAAGGTCCGCTACCTGTTATTGCAGCTTCTTCACCTGCTGATTGTTTTGATACAATTCTGGAAGCTACCAGGATTGCTGTAGAACATATGACACCGGTAATATGCCTTACTGATGGTTATATTGCCAATGGTACAGAGCCTTGGCGTTTCCCAAGTGCTGCTGACTTGAAGCCAATTAAGGTAGAGTTCATGACCGAGCCAAATGGACCTGATGGTACATTATTGCCTTATAAACGTGATGAAAAGCTAGTTCGTCCATGGATTAAACCAGGTACGGAAGGGTTGATGCACAGGATAGGTGGCCTTGAAAAAGCCAACCAAACAGGTAATGTATCTTATGATGCCAAAAACCATGAAGTAATGACTTGGTTGCGTCATGATAAGATTGAAAAAATAGCTGATTATATTCCTTTGGCCAAAGCGGAAAGCGGAAACCAGAGTGGTAAAATTGGTGTATTAGGTTGGGGGTCAACCGCAGGTGCAATTAAAACTGCTGTAAGGGAGTTAATATCAGAAGGCCATGATGTAGCTCATATTCATTTACGCCACTTGAACCCATTCCCAAAAAATCTTGGTGAATTGCTTGCAGGATATGAAAAGGTGTTGATTCCTGAAATGAACTGTGGCCAATTGAGCCAGTTGATAAGGGCAAAGTACCTTACCCCTGCTATTGGATTTAATAAGGTTCAGGGCTTGCCATTTACTACATCTGAATTGAAAAACAAAATTCTAGAATTACTTAAATAACATACTTAATGGATACAGTAATAGAAAAAGTACCAGCACCCAAACTTACCGCTAAAGATTTTGCTTCAAATCAGGAAGTGAAATGGTGTCCGGGTTGTGGAGATTACTCAATATTAAAGCAGGTACAAACCGTATTTCCTGATTTCGGTG
>CANGSR010000479.1 GCA_947456055.1 Chitinophagaceae bacterium | reverse complement strand
AGTCCTAAAAATTATTAGGCTTTTTTATGTTTACTAAGGAAGCCTGCCAATATCTCATTAAATTCTGCCGGTACTTCCATCATAGGTGCATGGCCGCATTTATCTATCCAGTGCAATTCAGATGTTGGCAATAATTTATGAAACTCTTCAGCAACCATAGGAGGGGTAATAGTATCGTTTTTACCCCATATAAGGCATACAGGAGCAGTAATTTGCTGCAACTCATCACCCAGGTTATGGCGTATAGCAGACCTGGCTAATGCGATTATTTTTAGTGCTTTGATTCGGTTGTTTACTATGCTGAATACCTCATCTACAAGTTCCTTGGTGGCTACTTTGGGGTCGTAAAAGGTTAATTCAGTCTTCTTTTGCACATAAATATAATCACCTCGTTTTGGGTAAGTTTCGCCCATGCCGTTTTCAAACAAGCCTGAACTACCAGTGAGGGTTACGCTCTTGATTAATTCAGGATGCTTTAATGTATAAACCAGGCCGATATGGCCACCCAATGAATTTCCTAATAAATGAACATCAGTTAGTTTCTGCTGTTCCATGAATTTCTGAACGTATCTCGACAGACCGGAAACGCTTGTTTCCAGTAGTGTAAGATCGTACAATGGTAGAAGGGGTATTATGACCCTGTGGGTAGCTTTGAAATGATCAACAAGGTCTTTGAAATTGCTTAACGCACCAAATAGGCCATGCAACAACACCAAAGGTTCACCTTGCCCTTCTTCTACGTATTTGAATTTCCCAGAATGTTTTATCTCGTATTCCATCTACTTATTTACTGTGTTCCGCTAAAATACTATTCTTTAATCGAAAAAAGCAAACTTATAGCAGTTTGGGCATTAGATGTTTACCTTTTTATTTTGATTATACGAGTTTTTCACTTGTTTTCAGGCATCAAATTTCGGTTAACTTTGTCCTTTATTAAGGGTTCGCAGGTTTATTTTTAAATGTTTTACCTTTGGCCAGGCGAACTATTCTTAAAAATAATTAGCTAAAATTTAACCAGAATTCAGGGTTGTTGGCTAAAGAATGGCATGCAATTAGCTGCCTGATAAAAAGATTTTATGACAAACATTGTTTTCCCATCAGGGGCTATGCAAAGGTTGCATACCAGAGAAGTTAAGATAGGTAATTTGTCTTTGGGCTATGGGCAACCCATCAGGATACAGACCATGACCACCACCGATACCATGGATACCGCAGCCACAGTGGCACAAACCATAAGGTGTATAGAGGCAGGGGCAGAACTGGTAAGGATTACGGCACCCAGCAAAAAAGAAGCTGAAAATCTGGCAGTGATAAAGAAGGAACTAAAAGCCAGGGGCTATGAAACCCCGCTAATAGCCGATATACACTTTACACCAAATGCCGCTGAAATAGCTGCCAGGATTGTAGAGAAAGTAAGGGTGAACCCTGGTAATTATGTTGATAAGAAGAAGTTTGACTTTATAGACTATACTGATAGTGAGTATGCTGCCGAGGTAGACCGTATAAGGGAGCGGTTTACACCTTTGGTGAAGATATGCCGGGAATATGGCACTGCTATGCGCATCGGAACTAATCATGGTTCACTAAGCGACCGTATTATGAGCCGCTATGGTGATACGCCCAATGGTATGGTGGAAAGTGCCATGGAGTTCCTGAGGATAGCCAGGTTTGAAAACTACCACCAGATTGTATTGAGCATGAAGTCGAGCAACCCATTGGTGATGGTGCAGGCTTACAGGTTATTGGTGAAAATGATGAGTGAAGAGTTTGGAGAGATTTATCCTTTGCACCTTGGGGTAACTGAGGCGGGTGATGGCGAGGATGGTCGTATAAAGAGTGCCATAGGTATTGGTACCCTGCTTGATGAGGGAATAGGCGATACCATAAGGGTATCACTTACCGAAGACCCGGAATTTGAGATACCTGTATGTAAGGATATTGTGGCTGGTCAAAATGCTAAGTTTGAAGTGCAAAAGCCTGTGTTTTCTGGTATTTCATTACCCTATAGCCTTTATGAGTACAAGCGTAGGGAAACAGTAGGTGTGGGTAATATAGGTGGACATGCCGTGCCAGTAGTGGTGGCAGACCTTACACAGGTAGTAAATCTTGATGTGAATTGTCTCAGACCAATTGGTTATACTTATAATGAGGTGAGCGACAAGTGGAGTATCAATGATGCCGCAGCGGATTATGTATACACTGCCACCCGAATTTTTGACTTTGCCCTCCCTGGTACGCTTCAAGTAATATGCGACTATGGAACATGGTTAGGAGAGGAGGATAAAGCAAAATATCATCCCTTATTAAATCAGGAACAATATTTATCTCACCACAATTATTTGGGAAGTACGCTTCACTTTGTGGCGGTTGATACCGATAATGTTGTAGAGGGATTGACTGAACAAATAAAATCAGATAATAACGTAGTGTTAGTTGCAGCAAGCAATAATTTGCAGGCTATGACCAGTATCCGGAATTTTCTGGTTTCCCTAATGGTTGATGGTATCAAGTGTCCTGTTATATTGAAAACGGAGAGTCATAAGGTAACCGTAGATGAGCAATTGATACATTTTGCCACTGAGGCTGGTGGATTGTTCCTGGATGGGTTTGGTGATGGTATCTGGTTGAAAAATGATGCTGCAAAGCTGCAAAACTCCCAGGTGAGTGGCCGCACCTATATGGAAGTAAGGAGTAATGAGCAATTCCTGAATAATACTGCCTTTTACATCTTACAGGCTACCCGTATCAGAATCAGTAAGACTGAATATATTAGTTGCCCAAGCTGCGGCCGCACCTTGTTCGACCTACAGGAAACTACAGGTAAAATAAGGGCTGCCACCCATCACCTCAAGGGTGTGAAAATTGCCATTATGGGTTGTATAGTAAATGGTCCCGGAGAAATGGCTGATGCCGATTTTGGTTATGTAGGTAGTGGGCCAGGAAAGATTACCTTATACAAGGGCAAGGATGTAATGAAGCGTAACGTGCCCAGTGAAATTGCTGTGGATGAATTAATCAATCTGTTGAAGGAAAACGGGGCCTGGGTTTAGACACAGGACTCAATATAATAATAAATGCCCCACTGATGGGGCATTTATTATTATAGGAATTGCTAGTTGATGGTATTATTCCAGCACTATTTTCTGTAGTGATTTAGCACCGCCTGGCATATCCCATACTGCGAAATAAACACCTCTTGGCAATGTTTGGATATCGAATGAAGTAATAGTATTTACCACTTTCTTCATAGCAACCACCTTTGCTTCAATATCTCTCAATTCAATAATTCCACTAGCTTGTGGGGTTGAAACAAAAAGGTTGTTTATGGCAGGGTTAGGGTATACACTGATATTTGTGGAAGGTTCTACACTGAATGGTACAAAACCTAATGATGAAAGGTTGTACTCATAGGCTCCAATATCAACTATACCGCCTGATACACGTGCATTACCGTAATAATCTGTACCATAAATATAGGCATTGCTGGTATCACCATGGTTGAGGCAGGGTGAAGTAAGCAGGAGCCCGAAATTGGCAAGCAGTGCATTTTCAGTT
>CANGSR010000478.1 GCA_947456055.1 Chitinophagaceae bacterium | reverse complement strand
TGCGCTTCATTGGCAATAGCAATTCATAACCCTGGTAAGGGATACCAGTTTTATAAACACTGTTGAGCAATGCAGGTACCTGCCCGTCTTTTTGCTCAGGCAAAACCTCAAATACAGGTTTACCTATTATGTCATTGCCCTTACCCCACATCTCCTTTATGCTATTATTGGCCAGCTTAATTATCATTTGCTCTGTCTTCATAATTGCAAATGCAAACGGAGAATGCATCAGCATCATATTATAGCGCTTGTTGCTTTCCTCTAACAGCTTATGCGCCTTTTTCTCAGCCTCAAGTTCCAGCTCCAGCAATTTTTTCTCCTTTAGTTGCAGCTCCATAGCCAGTTTCCTCACATCGGTAATATCAACTATTGTAAGTATAATTAGCTCCTCATTCTGGCTGGGCTGTATAATGCGGTGCGCATTCAGCAGCATCGTTTTATGACCTATAACCTGAAAATCCTGCTCCACTTCAAAATTATGGAACCTGATATTTTTAGGCACAATATCTTCAATCAATTCCCGCAACCTGGGTATATTCCACTGGTTATCACCCAGTTTATAGAGCGACTGACCTATACTTTCCTCCTCAGTTACATGAAAGGTTTTGCAAAACGACTTATTGGCCGATTTTATGCGGATGTTTTTATCCAGTATCAGCATGGGCTCAGGCACTGTTTCTAGTATTGCTTCATAATAGGCATAGAGTTCTTCAATATGTGTTATACGGGCATGCAGCTCCTGATTACTGGTGATTAGCTCTTCATTGGTCGATTCTATTTCTTCTTTCGAGGTTTCTAGTTCTTCATTCAGGCTTTGCAATTCCTCATTGCTCGATATTATTTCTTCATTGGCACTTTGCAATTCTTCATTGGCCGCTTCCTGGTCATCAGTTATAGACCCCATATCAGCACGGGCTGCGGCAAGTTCCTCTTCCAGTTTTTTTATTCGGCGGTCCTTGGCAATACTATTATTCTTTCCTCCTCCTGAAGATGGCTCATTGAGCTCCATTTCCTGCCCTGTAAAAACCACAATGAGCAGTGGACCTTCACCCTCTATTTCCAGCGGGGCTACTTCCAGGTTTACTATTCTCAATGCCACACCCGGCTTATCATGGTTTATCTCAATGCCGGTTTTGCGAACCGTCTGCTTGGTTTTTATAGCATGGTGGATAACATTCCGAAGCTCGAAAGTGATTTCCAGATGCACCATCTTTAAAATATTAAAGCTAGCCTTGCCGGATGTATGGCTTAGGTACAATTTAGTAGCCCCCCTGAATTCCAGTATATCCATTTCGTAATTAATCACCACACTTGCCGGCATATAGCGGCTCAGTAACACTGCATCAAATGCATTGCTCAGGTTGGCTGCTGTTGAAATGGGTATTTTCTTAGGTACGGTACCGGTATTATTATTTTGCAATAGAATATTATTGGATGTAAAAGTTGTTATTTCAGGCAGCCGGTTAATACCCGGTTTCTTTTTACAGGTGTATATTTTAAATTTCTTATTCAGCGGGGTAAACAATTGCGAAGAAGTACCTACCGTTTCACTCTTACCCAACATCAGGCTGCCACCATCCCTCAGTGCAAAGTGGAAAGTAGCAATTACCTTCTTTTGCGCAAAAGCATCGAGATAAATGAGCAAGTTGCGGCAGGTAATAAAATCCATCCTCGAAAAAGGCGGATCCTGCAATATATTATGCTGGGCAAACACACATACATCTCTCAGTGACTTTGAAATACGGTACTTGTCTTTCGACTTGGTGAAAAAATGTAGTAACCGTTTGGGCGACACGTTTTTAAGTTGGGCAAGGGAATATTCCCCCAACCGGGCAGTGTTAATTGCTTCCGCACTCAGGTCAGAAGCGAAAATTTGGAAAGGGATTCTATTGGTATTGTTTTTTTTGCAATTCAAGAATCATCATAGCCAACGAATACACCTCCTCGCCTGTAGCACAGGCAGCTACCCATATGCGCAATGTCTCACCCTGGGTTTTACTTTTTAGTAGTCGGGGAAGCTCAGTTTTATACAACAATTGGAAGGCTTCTGCATCCCTGAAAAACTCTGTAACATTAATGAGTAGGTCGTGATAAAGCAGATCCAGTTCACCATTTTCCTCAGCCAGAAAAACAGCATATTGTTTTAATGTTTTTACTTTATGAATCAACATCCTGCGCAGTATCCTCCGCTTGATGGTAGTCATTTTATAATGGCTAAAATCAACGTTCTTTTTGTGCGACAACAATTGTAGGATAGCACTTAGGTGTGGGTCACTATTCTCAATCTCAGGTTCAGTTTGTGGTTTCCTGGCTTTACGTTGTAATAACGGATGCTTACTCAGGCGGTTCAGTTCTTTGGCAATTTCTTTTGGGGATAAAATAAAATCAACCACACCCGAAGCTATAGCTGATTGTGGCATACTACCGAATTTTGCCGACTCATCCTGGGCAAAAGTAATCCCCCCTGCCTGCTTTATTTCCTTTAGCCCTCTGGTACCATCACTTGCACTGCCCGACAATATTATGCCTATCACATTCTCCTTATGCGTTTCGGCCAAAGAAGCGAAAAGTACATCAATAGAAAGGTTAGAAGTTTTATAAGTGCGGGGAATTAGTCTGATATGGCCATCTGTTACCTCAATATCCTTATCATGGGGTATAACATACACATTGTCGGGCTTCAACTGCACCATCTCATCAATTACCTGAACGGTCATTTTAGTGGCCCTGCCCAATAATGTACTCAATATACTTTTATGATCGGGGCTAAGGTGCTGCACATAAATAAATGCCATGCCCGTAACCGGGGATAAATTCTTCAATAATTCAGTCACCGCCTCAAGCCCCCCTGCCGAAGCCCCAATAGCCACTACAGGAAATGAATTCCATGGCGGTTCATGTGCCAAAGTCAGATTGGCTTTAGGTAAGGTCTTTTTCCTCACTCGTTTCGGCTTTACAATTTTCTGGCTACTGCCGTCTTCAACTATTGGTGTTGTAACTAAATCTTGATTAGAAGACTGCTCATTCTCATTGGTGAGGTTGGTGGATTTCATTTTGTGCGTATTGATAGCATGAAACTAATTGCGAATGGGCCCTTTCCCTTTTCATAAAGACAACCTATTGGCTACCCATGAAAAATCAGAACCTAAATGCAATTACCAATCACATTAAATTCAAATCCAAACACGCTATAGTAAAGGTAACCTATTTCACTACCAATGCTAATGTTGGAAATTTAAAAAGGATTATTGTCCCGGCTTTTATCTCGCTATTAGGCTGTTGTGGCGTTGGCACCATTCATCTGGTGGGTAGGCTATTGGGCTTGCCCCTCAAAAGGCAAACACCCCAGCACGTCACTGCGCCCCCCTCCGTTGTTCCGCATGTTCCGCAGGAACATCCGGAACCGCCAATGAAACCCGTTCTCCGAACGTCTTCACCTTCCCTAAGCTCTAAATTTTGTACCTCCGCCCCCCACCAGTTGTTCCGCATGTTCCGCAGGGACATCCGGAACCGCCAATGAAACCCGTTCTCCGAACGTCTTCATCTTCCCTAAGCTCTAAATTTTGT
>CANGSR010000477.1 GCA_947456055.1 Chitinophagaceae bacterium | reverse complement strand
GGCAGAAGGGTTGGTATCTGTTAGGAAACATGGTGAAGGTGATAAAGGTGCAATTACAACAAGCCAATTCATAGAGCAACTGAAAGCTATTGTGGCCGAACAAATTGCGGGTAAAAAGTAAAGGGTGGTTTGTATTTGAATTACAATAATTACCTTTACACTAACTTATTCGTTAGAGAATAAAACCAATTTTTGGGATGAGTACTATAAATGTAAAATTGTATGACTTGTTACGCAGGGAGTTTAATCTTTCTGATGAAAAAGCACCTGATTTTACTGAAACTATTACTCAGGTAGTTAAGGAGGAAGTTTCATTGGAGGCCTCCCAATACAAAAGTCTATTTAAAAGTGACTTTCTTGAACTGGATAGTAAGGTTGAGAAAGAAATACTTAAAATGGATGTGAAGCTGGAGCAAACAAAATCAGATTTAATTAAATGGTACGTAAGTCTGTTTGTTATTCTTGCTTTAATGATTATTGGATTGTATGCCAAGAAGTAATTGAGTAGACTTGTTCTTGTAAATGAAAATGAATTTTTAGTAATTCTATAATAAGAAGAGGTCGCTTTGAGGTATTGTAATAATTTTGTTGTTTAGTATTTAGAAAAAATATTTTAGTTTAGTGATTAATTGATAAGCAAATATTTTATATTTGCGAATAATTTTAAAAACCATTAATGCAGAAAAAACCAAAAGGAAAACCATTTTTCAGGCCAAGAGTGCCTCAGAATGAGCACCGTTTGAATAGTGAAATTACAGCCCTTGAAGTGCGTGTAATAGGCGAGGACATAGAACCTGGTATCTATCCTGTAGCCGAAGCTCTTAAAATGGCAGTGGCCAAGGAAGTTGATCTGGTTGAAATATCACCCAATGCAGTTCCTCCAGTATGCCGTCTTATAGACTATAAGAAATTCCTTTACGAAAAGAAGAAAAAGGATAAGGAACAGAAAGCCAAGGCCAAGCAGTCGGAGGTGAAGGAGATACGTTTCACACCTAATACCGATGAGCATGACTTTGATTTCAAGGCTAAACATGCCGAGAAATTCCTGCAGGATGGAAATAAGGTGAAATGTTATGTACAGTTCAAAGGCCGTGCTATTATGTTCCAGGAAAGGGGCGAATTGCTATTGCTCAAATTTGCAGAAAGGCTTGCTGAATTTGGTGCATTGGAGTCAATGCCAAAGATGGAAGGCCGTAGGATGCTTGCAATGTTTTCACCTAAGAAGAAAAAATAATCTTTTTACCAAAAAGGTATATTTTTTACTTTTTTTGAAGTGTTTTTGTTATCAGGAAGAAAAAAGTGAAAGAAAATTTTGTTTGCAATGAAAAGGTGTGTTATCTTTGTTTCATCAAAATATTAAAACAATCAATCGCAATATAGATTAAAGATGTTTTCATGGTGATAGGGTTTATAGGGGCTGGCCTGTTCTCAGGCTGGCTTTTTTTTGTACCTACACCAAGTTTTGATCCCCCTGAATTCCGGCGGGTAGGCTCCTTTTCAAACTATAGCTCAACAACCGGATTGTTAGTAAATTTGGATAGTTTATTTTGTTTTTGAGTGTTGGCGAAGATCGTTTTTCTTTTATTATGTATGTGAGGCTTAATTCTTAATTACAATAGGTTAGATTAAGATTTTGTCAATTGCTTTAGTATTGAATGATATGGTTAGACTTAGGGATTTAATATTTATATAAGTGAAAAATACATTAATCGTATGAGACTGTAATTTTAATTTCATTACGGATTGATTTCTTCATAGTTCGTACGAAATCCTAAATATTTTGGTTAATTTCCGAAAATAATTTTGTTTTTATTTCCAAAGATTTTAAATTTGCGATAGTTTTCATAGTGATAGGGTTTATAGGGGCTGGCCTGTTCTCAGGCTGGCTTTTTTATTTTAGAATACCCAGTGAAATATAAATATTATCCGGATCAGGAACTGATCTGCTATTACCGCCTTTGGTTTATCTTTCTGGTAAATTGGAAGACAATTCCTCAACTTTAGATCTATTAAATATTTTGGGAGTTCCGGAAATGGATGACCGCATTTTAATGGGTCGAAGTCTTCTATGTGGAGCAATATTACCACTTAACCCAATTAACCTGCGAAATAAATATACGTATTGTACTCCAACCATTTATACAAATACGGTGTCTTAATAAATAGACAGATTTATTAAGGAATTGCAAAAATGCAATCACAACTAAGTCATTTGTTTCATTCATAAAATGCGCTCCATATGAAAAGTGGTATAAAGTTCATTTGTTTTTTGATGTTCATCTTAGCTATTGGTAATACATCTTATTGCCAAACTGGTTTTTATAAAAATTATTTGGGGGTGCAGGGGCCTGGTCACTGGAATGTTCCTTTAGTTTCAAGTCTGGATAAGATGAAAGATGGTGGTTATATATTAACTACTACTGATCAAATTAATAGTTACGTTAGCTATTTGCGGCTCGACCCTTTCTTTAATAAAAAGTGGGTTACTAATTATGCTATAAGTAATACCGGATTTTTAGATAGAGCTGTGGAACTCGATGATAAGGGTTTTGTGGGTATTTATATGTATGATAATGCTAATTTTTGTTTCTCAAAGCAAGATGCTTCCGGACATCCATTATTTTCGAATTACTACCACACTGCAACATCTACAAACTTTGCAACCTCGGCTATATGTAAATCTGCAAGCAATGATTCTGGTTTTGTTGTCATGTATACAGGCTGTGAATTGCATTATGGCATTGCCAAATTCAGTAAAACTGGTGATGTTCAGTGGTGTTATGATTATTCAACTAATGGATATCATGCTGGTACCTATGAGTTGATACAAGGTATACGCACCGGTTACCTTACTGTAGGGCATCATACAAACTCAACTCTAAATCATGAAGGTGCTGTAGTAGCCCAATTTAATAATGATGGTACTCTACTAAGAGCCAAAGAATATATTTTGGATTCAACCCGGGATAGCTATATGGACAATCCTTTGGCTGCTGTTGATAATTATTATTATACCGTAGGTAATACCTATAAGGGGGCGCCAACATATGCCACTGACCGCTGGATTTACTTGTCACAATTGGATACTTCACTCAATCTGCTGAAAAGTTGGAAAGTTCAATTGTCTGATCCTTACCGGATAATATGGGTTGAAAATATTTTATCACTTTCCGATAGTACAATTGTAATTGGCGGAAAAACAACTGATACCTTACAAGGTGCCAGTAAGGCGTTTATTTTGAGATTTAATCCCAAAGGGTCAGGAAATATAATGTGGGCTAAATCCTGGGAATCTCCTAATATTACTACCTCTCCTATAGCCCATTGCGAAACAGGTTTATTTGCATATGGACAAAATGAAGACCTGGTAACCACATTGTATGCCAATTATGATGGATCAACTGTAGCTAGTATGGATAAAATGGGTAATGGACTATGTAATGCTACTGATGTTCCTATGACTCTGATTGTACATACTGGTTATTATGGTTATGATGCTCCTCTTTTTCAGCTTTCCATTCCATTACTAAAATACCCAATGACAATGACTGAGGTAACTATTCCCTAT
>CANGSR010000476.1 GCA_947456055.1 Chitinophagaceae bacterium | reverse complement strand
CCACCCATAATAGAGTAAAATGAAATTCTATTGTGTATATCAAATTTACTATGCTTATTGTAGTGTCTGGAATACCAGTGCAACCTACCATTTGGAATAAAATTCACAATTTGATTATCCCGAAGTTCAATACCTACATGCCCGCCATGCATCCCTCCGAAAGAACGATATTCATTATGCCGGAACTGCCTGTAGGGTTTTGACCCATATAAGAAATGAACTTTGAGTACAGTGCTATCCTGCCCCCTAGTAAGTTTAGGTATAAAAAGCAGAAGAAATAAAATCCATATTTTCATTGGTTTATTAACGAACTAATAGTGGTTATATTGTATATTTATGATAAGAAATGAACAACATTATCAGACTTATTTTACCGGTTATTTTCATCACACTGATTTCTGTGGCTAGGGCCCAAAAGCCAGATAGTGTAAAGTATAGCCAAACCATAAGTGGTGACTTTTCATTTACTAAAACATGGCACTATCCACCTGATATTAAAAAGGATACCAAATCCGGTAAATTTACTAATCTGTTTACCGGTGAAAAAGTAAAACCTGCTGATACCCAACATATATACCAATCATGCAATGGCGAATGCGACTTCCAAGGTAGTCATAAAATCACCCATTGCCTTGCCAATATTTCGCAGGATACCTTAATTCTTACATTCACCAATTATGATGGGTTAGGCTACCTAAAAGTCAAAATATTCAATGGAATATATAGCAGCCAATTCTATTATACTTTCATAGCACCTATAAAAAAGAATCAACCAGTTAATTTCCAATCAATAGAGCAACACATGACTTTGAATACAAAATCGATAAAACTTGGGCAGAAAATAAAGGGTAAAATCACTGTAGGTTTCACTATGGATAATTACCTGCAAAACGGAACTATGGAAAAAAGGCAATACCATCTTAATGGTCTGTTTGCAACTAAAATAAGGCAGTCTGAAAAATGAGCCAATTATCGGGAATAAATCTGCGCAATCAGTTTTTGCTTCACATCCGGCCACTCACTGTCTATCACACTGAACACAACTGAATTTCTATAGCCACCATTGTCCTTAATACGTTCATTCCTTAGTATACCCTCCATTGTGCAGCCCATACCCTCCAGTGCCTGTCGGCTACGTGTATTTATTGCATCAGTAAGAAATTGTACCCTAATGGCACCAAGGGTTTCGAAACAATAGGTGAGCAATAACAACTTGCATTCCCTGTTATGGCCTGTGCGCCAATAGGCTGGGTTACTCCAGGTCCAGCCTATTTCTAGTTTGCTATTGTCCCAACTGAAATTATAGAGCATAGTGCTACCTATAATTTGGCTACTTGGTTTATCAATTACGGTAAATGCATATTGCTCCATCGTGGCTCTTTTTAAAACAGCACTTTTTAAATGCAATAATAGGCGGTCGGGGTTACCGCCATTTGCCGAATAATATTCCCATATCCTGTTGTCCCTACTAATTTCTAACAGGGCAGGAAAATGGCTGCTATCCAATGGCACCAATTTCACCTTCTCTCCTTCCAGATTTATAGGATGCTCTATACGGTTCATAATTACTATTTTATCCCTACAATAATTTCCAATGACTTGGCGATCATATTTTCTACTGCCCTATTTCCATCTTTTGAAAAAGTGCGGGTAACCCGATTAGCAACTGCAGTATTAATTGACAAGCACTTATGTCCCAATAATTTACCAAGCCCGTATATAGCAGAAGTTTCCATTTCGAAATTAGCAATGTGCTTATCGTGGCTATGGAAGGTAGTTAGTGCATCTATCAGATGAGGAAATGCTACTGGCAGGCGCAAGGACCGGCCTTGTGGACCATAAAAGCCCGGACAGGTAACCGTCATGCCATGGTGGTAGTCACGACCAAAGTACTTTAGTAAGCCTATTGAAGCTTCATTAATGTAGGGTACAATATTTTGGGCGGCAAGGTTGGTATGGGCGATAAATTCATTTAGGACAAAGGATTCTTCGGGGGTATTATGTTGTTTATAGTAGTGTAGCAGATTATCAAGTCCAATACCATATGTGCCTACTATAAGGCTATCAACATGGATATCTTTTTGCAGGGCGCCACATGTACCCAGCCTTATGATGGAAAGGTGGGTTTTGTCTTCCTTGATGGTGCGGCTTTTGAAATCTATATTTACCAGGGCATCCAGTTCGTTCATCACAATATCAATATTATCGGGGCCAATTCCAGTGCTAACAACTGACAAGTGTTTGGTACCAATATAGCCGGTATGGGTGATAAATTCGCGGTGTGCGGCCTTATGGGTGATGTTGTCAAAATATTTTGACACACTTCCTACCCTACCCGGATCACCTACTGTAATTACCGTATGAGCGAGGTTTTCTGGTTCAAGGTCAAGGTGGTATATAGTTCCTTTTTCGGTAATAATCAGCTCGGATTCTGCTATCGGATTGAAGTATCTAGTGCTCATCAGGAAGTTTTTTTATTTTAGGTTGTAAAGAAACGAAATTTTACTACATTTGCAGCACGCTAGGTCGGATGGCCGAGTGGCTAGGCTCAGCTCTGCAAAAGCTGCTACAGCGGTTCGAATCCGCTTTCGACCTCGGAATAACAATGTAACTAACGTGTAAATCAACAATTTACACGTTAGTTTTTTTTATATGGGGTACGTACAGGGGTACACTACGGTTCACTTTGATTTTTCGCAGCTATAAATATATCTCCCTTTAGGTAAATTACTTCCATCGTGCCGTAGCAATTCACTTTTACCACTTATTTTGCAAGAAAGCTTTTTACAGGCCGAGGGAATTAATCTTCATTTATAATTTGGTCAAAATCCCGAAGATCATAGGTGAAGTAACTATGACTATAAATTGGTTTTCCATTTTTTGTGCATACCCTACCCTTCTTCTTTTTTATCAAAAACTCAGGATTATTAGGATCAGGTGGATCGAATGATTCCTTGACAATAATTCTGCCGTTTTTCAGCTCTTCTCCAGCTTCCAGGCTCATCTTCATCATGAGTGCAATATCCCCGACAAGGGCTGCGTATCGGCCTCCTTGCTGCACTATAATTGTGTATTCATCATATTCATGTAGGTCGGCTTCTATACAACCTCCCTTGCCATTATTCATGACAATTACAGGCACATATTTGTTATTTTCTGCCATATCAATTTATTTATCAGTAAACAATTTAGAATTTCAGGATAAGGTTTATTATTAGGTTTTGAATAGTATCCATATAAATTAAAAAAACAGGCCCGAAAGCCTGCTTTTATTAAATAGTCGAAAGGAAATGTTTTACCTCTCAACAACAAAATGAAACACATAATGCTCTGCATTAGAATGCAGGTTAAGTAAATACATGCCATTAGCCAGTGTATTGCTTAATACTATTTGTTCATTGATTTTGCCATCTATAGCTTTGGCATAACCCTTATATATTGTCTGGCCAATGATATCTACCACTTCAATGGTTATTTCTTCATCTGTTGCAGTAGCCAAGTTACCCTTAATAGTAAATGTTCCTTTGTTCGGGTTTGGTATCAAATAAACATTACCTTCTTTGTTAAATGTTATT
>CANGSR010000475.1 GCA_947456055.1 Chitinophagaceae bacterium | reverse complement strand
TTAAGCAAAATTTGGATTGCCATTAGGAGGCCTCACCCCAGCCCTCTCCAAAGGGAGAGGGTGCCGTATCCTGATGTTTATGACAGTATCTTTTGAGATATGCAGGGATTGGCTCTGTCATTTTCAAAGAACTTTTGTGCAACAAATTTGTTACTCCCAAGGAGAGGGTGTCGTATCCTGGCGTTTCTGACAGTAATTTATGGTTTACTGGGGTGATTAGCCATGTCCTATTCAATGAACTTTTGTGCAACAAATTTGTTACTCCAAACGAGCGGGTGTCGTATCCTAACATTTCTGACAGTAATTTTTTATGTTTCCTTCTGTTTTTTTTACCACTATTTGTTTTTTTTAGTAGCCCCGGCATTTATGCCGGGGAAGGAAGATGGTATGAAATTGGCTTTAGCCAAAATTGGTTTGCGGGGGTTCCATGCGCATTAATTTCGGCTAAAGCCTGTAATTTTTATTCTACCATACCCCGGCCTAAAGGCCGGAGCTAAGACATTGCGTTTTGGGAACAACTAGGGATGCCTGATAAAAGAGGTTATCTATTCTATTGAAGTAGATAAATTCAATTTGCATACCAATTGATATACTCACAAAAACCAAACGACTACCTAGTATGGTGCAAAGTTTGGTTAATGAGCCGGGAAGGACAAATATTCATGGAAAATGTGGAAAGATATTTAGTGGATTGGATTTTTGTAAACAGTGGATTGGAGTAGCCAAAAAAGTGTAAACCTATATCAGGATTAAGCTGGATAACATAATGGAACCAACCCCATAATCCTTAAATCACTTCTTACAGTCTGGATGGCCACCCAACCTAAAACCGCCTCGCTGAAAATCTATAGCGGCTGAAAAAAGACACCGATAAAATCACTCCAAAACACAATATCATTACCTATATTTGTAGTACATACTAAAGCCTATAAAAGAAACATTAATTATGAAGCAGGTACTACTTTTTTTATTGGTGTTTTGTGCCTTTGGGGTGAGGGGGCAGGTGATAACGACATTTGCAGGGAATGGGATGGGGTCTTATCTAGGTGAAAACGGCTTAGCAACTAATGCAAGTCTGCCAAATCCCAATGGTGGTATTTTCGATAATACTGGTAATTTTTATTTTTCTTTATGTATAGCAGGGAATAGGGTTTGTAAAATTGATACAAATAATATAATAACTACATTGGTAGGAAATGGAGGTGGTGGATATAGTGGAGATAATGGGCCAGCAATTTTAGCCCTTGTGAAGTGTCCATATAATGTTAAGCTAGATAAGAATAAAAATGTTTATATAAATGACTTTCAAAATGCAAGAATACGTAAAATAAATTGCATTGATGGCATAATTTCAACAATAGCAGGCACAGGATCTTTAGGTTATAGTGGTGATGGAGGACAAGCTACAAATGCTATGATTTGGGCGAATGGTGAAATATGTTTTGACAAATACAACAATTTATATATTGCTGATTACGGAAATGCTAGAGTTCGTAAGATTGATACTTTAGGCGTAATTACAACAATTGCTGGTAATGGAACAATTGGTTTTTCTGGTGATGGTATGCAAGCCACAAATGCTCAAGTTATACCTAGTGGCTTAGCTGTAGATAATAATAACAATATATATATAGCTGATCCGATTTATAATAGAGTTAGAAAAGTTAACACCGCAGGAATAATTAGTACCATTGCGGGGAATGGAAGTTTGGTATATACAAGTGATGGGGTTCCTGCAACTAATTGTTCTATAAGTCCTTTCGTGCTTGGGATGAATATAAATGAAAATAAATTATACATAGGAGATAAATATAATCGCCGTGTTTACTCAATCGATTATAATGGTATTCTTCACCACATAGCTGGCAATGGGTTAACTGGGTATAATGGTGATGGTGAAATTGCTACGAGTGCTAGTATAGATTTCCCTACGGGTATAAGCGTTGACAAATGCGGCAATTTACATATCGCAGAAGGTGATAATTTTAGAATCCGCAAAGTGTTAATTAATCCAGTATGTTTGAATCTGCAAGCTGAAGAGCTAAAATCAAATTTAGACGCAATTCACCCCAATCCCACCACCTCCACCCTCCAAATAGACAATCTAAAAACCATCACCCAATACCATCTCTACAATATGCTGGGGGCTACAATAATGCAAGGCATACTAAAACCCGGTAATAATACCCTGCCTCTTGATGCTTTGCAGCCGGGTATCTATATGCTGGCACTTATAGAAGAGGAGGGGGAGAAAACGGTGCATAAGGTGGTTAAGGAGTAAATATAATAATATTGTAATGTGTAAATTATTGATTTATAATTATTAAGACTTGCGGGAACTCCCCTCCTGTTTTTAGGAGGGGATGTTTTGGCGTAGCCAAAACTGGGGTGGTTGCGACGAGGTTAGGAGGAAAAACATATCCTGAACAGCATATCCGCAACAGCATATCCGGCTAACCTCGCCGTCACCACCCCTGATTTAGCTTCGCTAAATCTGTCCCCTCCTAAAAACAGGAGTGGAGTTCCCGCACATCCTGTTAAGCACATCCGGCTATCATTTTTTTCCACAATATTCTTCCCAACCATGCCCCATTATTAACCCCATGCAATAATCCCTCCCTACCTTTACATTATCAAAAAATTACTTCGTATCAAATAAGTATAATTTTACTAATTTTAATGGTTTTTGTAGTATTACCCCTGTTTGGGGGTAGGGAGGTGTATTGTGTTACCCCACAAGATTATTGATTAGTATGAAATTTTATATAAAGGCCGTTTTACTTATTCTTTTTTACCTATGTTTTTCGCAGCCGGGCGTGGATGCACAGCAAGCCACCGTGCAGGCTAAAAACATGCTTAATGCCGGGCCTGCCAATTATGCCTCTTTTACCGCCCCACTAAAAAATGTAACCGATGAGGTGCTCCTCAATAATAAGGGCTACGAAAACCACCCCGAAATAGGCACCCTGTTTGCCGAAACCCCTTGCGATAATTGCTATGAACTGATTGCCAACCGCACTGAAAAATCGAAAACCTTTATTAAAGCCGGCACTAATGGCAGGGATATAATGCAGCAAACATCCTCTATGCCTATGCATTATAAGGATGCCGATGGCAATTATAAAACCATTAGGGCACAACTGCAACCCACCAACATAAAAGGCACCTATACTGCCAATGAGCAGGAAACACCTGTTGCCATTAATACCCCCGGCGCTTTTACTACCCTTGGCAAGGACAGCAAGCAACTCACCTTTAATAACCAACTGGAACTGGTATATGTGAAAGCCGGGATAGAACATAACCTGGGCAGGGCTAATTGGGATCAACACACCGCCGGTGATGATGGCGTATTTATAAGCAATGCCTGGCCGGAGGTGGATATAGAACTGAAGGTAATAAGGGGAGCCATAAAAACTAATTTCATCATCAATCATTCTCTGCCCGCCTATGCCGATGGTATACTGATAGTGAGGGACCACCTGCACGTATCAAAAGAATTATCTTTCAATAAAACGGGCGAGCAGCATTTTTCAGGCAATCTGGAAGTAATGAATGCTGATGGGGAGCCTGTATATAACCTATCCGCACC
>CANGSR010000474.1 GCA_947456055.1 Chitinophagaceae bacterium | reverse complement strand
ATTGACCAGAAGACCGGGTTTGGGATGTGGGAGTGGGGGATTCGTTGAAAATTCAAAAGTTAAAAGTCAAAAGTCAAAAACCCGACATTGATTTCCATGTCGCAACCGAACTTGCCACAGTAGCCATTATAAATAAAATGTCCAACAGCTTCTGAAACCCGATGGACTTTTGAATTTTTACTTTTGAATTTTGAATTTTGAATTTGAAAATTACTTCTTCTTCCTGTTATTTATCTCATCCCTTATGCTTATTGCCCTGCTATAATCCTCTTGTTCCAGAACCTCGTGAAGCAATTTATTCAATTCATCAAGGCTCATTTTTTTCATTTCATTTTCAGGACCAGATTGCTTGCTGCCCACCGGGATAGTTTTGCTACTCTTGGAATCTGAACCAGATTGACCAGCATCGCCTTGCTCAAGGTAAAGGCCTGCTGCCTCCAGAATATTTTCGTAAGTATATATTTTACATGTAGCCCTCACTGCCAATGCCAATGCATCGGATGTGCGGGAATCTATCTCAATCGTACCCCCATCATGCTGGCATATTAGCTTAGAAAAGAAGATACCTTCCTCTAGTTTATAGATAACCACCTCCATAAGTGTTATACCAAAGGTGGTCATAAAATTGGCAAAAAGGTCGTGTGTCAATGGGCGGCTGGGTTGCATACGCTCTAATGCCACAGCAATAGCCTGCGCTTCAAATCCACCTATCACTATTGGCAGGCGCCTCAATCCGTCTACTTCACCCAGAACTACAGCATAAGAATGAGTCTGTGTTATGCTATGGGATAAAGCAACAATTTCAAGTTCTGTCTTTTTCATTTATCAATTAAACTATTCGTAATTCTATGTGAAGATAAGCCATCTTTTAAGTTTTAAAAAAAATGATTACCTAAAATAATGTTAGCCCCGGCTTTTCACTGTTTTCATCAGTTGGTTCGGGCACTAATGAAATGTCTTTCATGTCCTCACCCACCAGGAAACTACCTATTGTTTTCCAACCCGTAATGTCTATTGTTTCGTGCAGGGGTATCACTTCCTCTTTCAGATTGGCCCGCTTGCCCGATATTACAGTTACTATTGGTTCCTGCCGTGTAGTTACCAATTCAAGGTAATTACCTTCACCCTCTTTAATAAAGGTATACTTACTCTTCAATGTCTGGCTCTCAATCAGGAAGCGTTTTACATTAAATTGTTTCGATTTGGCCTCAAAGTAAATTGCCGTAACCACCTTGGCCGGGTTGAATTTCTCTATCAGTATTATATGGTCGTTATCATACCTGTTGGTCAGTTCATAGTCAGTTAGCTCGTAATTGCCTTCTTTATAGAATACTATTATACGATCCTTCTCATCAAACCTACCAAGCAGTATGCCATTTCCATCCTTATTGAGCCTGCCTATGGTATCATCATACCATATCTTAGGTGCGGACAATGTGGAACGCCCCTTGGCTTTGAATTTTGTACTCCTTACCGGGTACTTAGTCACCTGGTTGCCCTGTGCACTGCGGCTCTTTATTTCAAGGTCTTCGAAGGAGAAATCGAATACCTTGGTACGCGCCTTACTACCCGGCGAAAGGGAGATGGTAATGGTTTCGGCCTCACCATTGGCATTGGCCGAGAACTGCAATACCCTACTGGCAGGGTTACCCTTGGTAAGGTCATATTCCTTATCACGGGTGATGCCGGTAACGTTAAACCGCTTACCATACGTTATACCCGACTTCCCGTCTACATAAAGCATATTGTAGGTCGTTCGTTCATCATTTTTCTGGAATACAGCCAAATGAATAATGTCCTTACCCACAAAGGTCTTGTCAGACACCTTAGTCACCACCATTTTGCCATCCTTGCGGAAAACAATAATCTGGTCGAGGTCCGAACAATCAAACAGGAATTCATCCTTCTTTAATCCGGAACCTACAAAGCCTTCCTTATAGTTTACATACAATTTAGTATTGGCAATGGCAACAGTGTTAGCCTGTATGGTCTCAAATGGCCTTATCTCCGTGCGGCGTGGGTGGTCTTTGCCATATTTTTTTAGGAGGTTTTCGTAATAGTTAATGGCATAGTCATTCAGGTGCTCAATATTATTCTTCACCTTGGCTATCTCATTCTCTACCCCTCTTATGTGCTCATCGGCCTTAAAAGCATCATACTTACTGATGCGCTTAATTTTAATTTCAGTCAGCCTTACAATATCATCCTGAGTCACTACCCGCCTGAACAATGGCTTATAAGGTGCCAGTCCATCGTCAATAGCTTTAATTACCCCTTCCCAGGTAGTTTGCTCTTCAATATCACGGTAGATACGTTTTTCAATGAAGATTTTCTCAAGGGAAGAATAATGCCAGTCTTCATTCAGCTCATTGAGCCTTATTTCCAGCTCACGAAGCAGCAGGTTTTTTGTATGGTTTACCGAGTGCTTCAGCAGGTCGCTTGCCCCTACAAAGTGCGGCTTATCCTTGATGATGATACATGCATTTGGGGATATGCTTATTTCGCAATCTGTAAATGCATAAAGCGCATCAATTGTTTGGTCGGTAGGAACACCTGGTGCTAGTTGCACTGCCAGCTCCACGTCCTTAGCCGTATTGTCGGTTACACTCTTAATCTTTATTTTACCACTATCATTGGCCTTTAAGATGCTATCCACCAGCTGTGAGGTGGTAATTCCATAGGGTACATCTCTAATAGCTATCGTTTTTTTATCTACCTCTTCTATTTTTGCCCTAACACGCACTTTACCACCCCTGGCACCATCGTTGTAATTACTTACATCAATCATGCCCCCGGTAATAAAATCGGGGAATAATTCAAAAGGCTTGCCTTTCAGGTGCTTTATTGCACTCTCCAATAATTCACAAAAGTTGTGGGGTAATATTTTGGTACTCAAGCCCACAGCAATACCCTCAGTACCTTGTGCCAATAACAAGGGGAACTTCATGGGCAGGGTTACGGGTTCGTTTTTACGGCCATCGTAGCTAAGCTGCCATTCAGTTGTTTTATTATTAAAGGCTACCTCTAGTGCAAATTTAGACAGGCGAGCCTCGATATACCTGGCAGCCGCTGCACTATCGCCCGTACGCACATCACCCCAGTTACCCTGGGTTTCTATAAGCAAGTCTTTTTGGCCCATACCTACTATGGCATCACCTATAGATGCATCGCCATGGGGATGGTATTGCATGCTTTGGCCTATGATGTTGGCGACCTTATTGAAGCGGCCATCATCCATTTCCTTCATAGCATGAAGGATACGGCGTTGCACGGGTTTAAGTCCATCCTCAATAGCCGGCACAGCCCTTTCAAGTATTACATAGCTGGCATATTCCAAAAACCAACTTTCATACATTTCATTAATCATTACCGCGCCATGCCCGGTAATTTCCTGTTGTTCATCCATTTATGGTCCCCGGGAAAATTATAAACTGCAAAATAATTTATTGTAGGCAATTGATTGCCAAAATTTATCCACCGCCGTTAGTAATTCAAAAAACTGCCCCATGCCATGTTGTTGGAAATACATTAGAAAAATATTTCTGGCACACCGTTTGATTAATGTATAGAGTCAACAAACAAAAGACATAGATAAGGT
>CANGSR010000473.1 GCA_947456055.1 Chitinophagaceae bacterium | reverse complement strand
GCCAGCTTAGCATTCCAAAGCCCACCAACCCAGCCCCCAGCCACAATTCGGGCATGGTGATGCTAAACCATACCGGGAGGTAATTGAGGGGTAGTTGGGCGCCATTTACATTTTTACCCATAAACAGTACCTCTCCTTTCCAAAAAATGTGCGCCTGTGTCTGGAACTGCTCTACAAAATAATGCACGGGTGCCGACCATAATATAGGCCAGGCTGCATTGAGCAAGAGGCAATAGCCTGCCACAAATACCAGTGGATTGGCAAAAAGAGGTGCAGGCTTTTGTTTGTCTTTAATTCCTGCAATCAGGTCAAAAACAAAGAAGCTTAGAAAGCAGGGTAGTAATAAAATTCCCATTACCCTTATGCTGGTAGCGTAGCCGCATGTCATGCCCAATAGCCCATACCACCACCACTTATTTTTGCCAAATGCCGTATGTGCTATCAAGAACACAATCAAAAAAGCAGCCAGAAAAGGAATATCCTTGGTATTGAAAAACGAATGGGCATAAATTCGGGGATGGAATGCCAGCATAATAAAACCCAGGCAGGCAACTAGCTGGTTTCGAAAGAGCTTTAGTACCAGCACATACCCGCAAAACACCCCCAGCAGGAAAAACAGATGGGTAACAATATGCCTCATCAGGTACAGGTCATGACTTGTAGTGATGTTGAGTTTTTTCTCAATAAATACCAGTGGCAGCTCAAAACCAGTACCTAGGTCACGGTCTTCGTAGGTCTTAAGGTATTGGTCATTATTGGTAATGTAGTTGTACGATACTATCCCTATCCCTCTTTGGGTGGGTTCATCCCAGGCTATACCATAATCTTTATAGGTAAGCAGGCCAATAATTAGGGTAATACCCAGTAGTATTAATCCCGGCCAATAAGATAAACCTGTTTTTTGCGATGTCATTACCTTTATAAGGCTATAAATGTAGCACTAATTCTGAATTCGGCTTTTGGGGAATGAATGTGGGTTTGATTCCTCAAAGTATTTAAACAACAAATGCTGGTTTGAGGATATACGGTTTATCTAAATAAAACCGAATTTCTTTTTGGTAATAGGAGGTATAGTATGGGCATTCTTAATTGTGCCCATGATTTCAGTCAGAGTGGCAGCCGATACATTTGATACATAGCCATATCGCCCGGTTCCATTATTAATAACCGACATCACCATATTTGTAGCTTTCTGGTGTAGATTAGAGCAATCTACGAAAGAATCATACTTGAGGAATGGGTTGTCTACTGCCGAAATTGGTACATGTAGGTTTTTGAGCCGCTGTGTAGGAAAGAGGTTTATATTTATGGAAGTATTTATGTAAACTGTGCAAAGTATAGTTGTGTCAGCAGTGAATCCGGTTACAATATAGTATTTGTCCTTTGGAGGTTTTGTGTCAAAAACCTTTTCAAATATTATTGACCCTATTTCCAATCTATCGTCAAGAGCCACTATCTACTTATTTAAATGAATTTTGGGTTTGCATATTAACCTCTATATATTTCAACATTTCTGTTGTAGCCCCACCTGCGTGGGCAATTTCAAAAAAGTCCATGTCCGAATTTTCGTAGGCTCCCAGCCATGCCGAATCGTGAGACTTTTCAGTTAACTGGGCGAAATTTAACTGGGCATTTTCAACCAAAGATTTTTCAAGGTATTCTATATCAGAAGCGGAAAGGTAATCGGTATTAGCCTCACGTTTAGCCTCAATAAATTTGTACCTGAAAACTTCAAACTCCGACTTTAAATCACGATTGATACTATAATACGATTTGTCTCCCCTTACAACCTTTATAGCATCATAAATAAAACTAGGTACAGGTCCATTTTGCATAGCAACATAGGAATCTCCGGTAATGGTTCTTCCATATTCTGCCAGATGTTGCTGTTCTGCAAAATAAAGTATCTTAAATAGTTTATGCATATCGCAGGCATTCACCCTGTTAATAATATACAGGCTTGCCTCTATTGCTTTATCTATGTCCAATTCAAATTTCACATAACAAAGATAGTATTAAATGTCTATATTATTGGGGCTTGGTTTTTTTGTGGAAATTTAATACACCCCTACTCAATCTCAATATCATACTTCGCCAATAACCCCACCACCCCCTGCGAAGAAAATCGTGCCTTTTTAATTTTGTTGGCTTCAGGGTCAAGAGTATAATTATAAGCTGTCCTTAAATCAACTTTCTCTAGATTCGTTTTTACAAAACTCGCATTAAGCAGGTCGCAATTATTAAAAACAGATTGGCAAAGGTCGGCATCTTCAAAATCAACTTCCTTGAGTGAGCAGGATTCGAACTTAGTCTTTTTCATCTTCTTTTTGAAAAAAGTAGATAAATCGAGGATGCAATTATTGAAAGTTACCGCAAACAGAAAATTACTGGCTGCCCCAAAATTGAGCCCCATCATTTTGCAACCGGTAAATACATTGTTTTTAAACCCTGTATTATCAGTATTGGCATTTGAGAAATTGCAACCTGTGAATTGGCAATCTATAAAATCGGTAGTGCGCAGGTTGGTATTGGTGAAATTACAGTTGATGAACTGGCAATCAGAAAATTCAAAATCACACAATTCCTTATCTGAGAAATCGGTATTCTCAAATTTTTTCTCATCAAATAATGTTGCCTGCATCGTGTGTTATTAATCCACAAATGTAAGGCTATTGTTGGTTTTCGCCCGCAGGTTTGGGTGGCTTCCTCTTCCATGTATGGCGCGACGCCTTATAGGTATAGGAACCTACAAAAGTCTCAGGGCATAACTCATCAAGCGTTTTTGTGCTACCGCCAGTTATATTATGCACAATTCGCAAAGCCTTCCACAAGTCGGTATAGTTCACTTTTTGCCCATCCTGAAAATAACACCTCTGCCCATCTTCGAATAACCCGAAAAGCTCCCCATTCTTAAGTTTTTCAACTATTCGGTCCAGTTGACCATTATCTTCTGCCATATTTATAAAACTAATCTTCTGTTACTGCTGTTAATTGCAAGTAATTAACAGCAGTGTTTCTTTTGTTATTAGTCACACAAAGTTATTGGTTAATTCCATTCACTACAAAGATTAACTTTGAAATTTGACATTTAATTAATAAGAATGAATTTTTGCATGAATTTATAGATCTTATGGGCACACATAAGTTTGAATGCATGAAAGAAGGTATAAATCGGGCAACCTACTCTCAACAAGATATATTAACAAATAGATTGCATTTCAAGTAAAATTCACCCGAAATTAAAAACATTTCAATTTGAGAATATTTTTGTTCACGATTAATTAACATTGATTTCAAGTCGTATGTGGCTCTCAAAAAAAAAGCGGTAGTTTTTATTTTTGCTTATATTTACAGCGGTATTTAATATAGTGGCGCCAATTGAATCTCTTTTTTTGAAGGAAGGGGTTTTATTGGGCTAAAATTATTTTTATGAAATACTAACAATCAGTTAAAATTGTCGTCAATAAAGTTAACTAAAATGGTTTGTATGAAAAAAATTGTCCTCCTTATCCTTCTTGCGGTTTTCTCATTGGGAACATACGCTGCCACCACGTTTACATTGGTCACTCCCCCATGCAACCATGATGGCCTGCTACAAGCAAGTTTC
>CANGSR010000472.1 GCA_947456055.1 Chitinophagaceae bacterium | reverse complement strand
GTTATTCTCTCCCCTTCTGCCAATTATATGCTCACCAAAGTATTGTCGGAACTGCATAGACCCGACCTGCCCAATGCCTATGATGAAGCCAGAGGAATACCCAAAATAGCCTGGAAAACCGGCACTTCTTATGGGCGTAAAGACGCATGGAGTGTAGGGTATAATAAACATTACACCATAGGTGTGTGGATAGGTAATTTTAGTGCCGCCGGGGTACCCGACCTTAGTGTGGCATCAACAGCTACGCCCTTATTATTCCAGCTTTTCAATGCGCTGGATCATGATGCAGCCAATGAATGGCTGGAGCCCCCTAGCGACCTTGCCTTCAGGCTGGTTTGCCCCGAAACGGGCAAGGTGCCGAATGATTTTTGTCATAACCAGGTGATGGATTACTATATGCCGGGCATATCAACCAACGACAAGTGCGACCATATGAAGGAAATATGGCTATCGGCTGATGAGAAATATACTTATTGCACATCGTGCCTGCCACCAGGAGGGTATAAAACCAAACTGATGCAAAATACATCGGCAGAACTGGCCGCCTATAATGATATAGCCCATATTGCTTACCAGAAATTGCCTGCTCATAACCCTGCCTGTACCCGTAATTTCCAGGGGCAGGCACCTATTATCACATCCCTCACCAATGGAATGACCTACCTGGTAGTAGATAAGGAACAACAGAAATTACAATTGGCATGCACGGCAAGCAATGATGTGCAAAAAATATTCTGGTATATTAATGACCGGTTTTATGCGAGTACAGGCGCCAACCAGAAATTATTTTTCAAAGCCTCATCGCCCAACATTAAGATATCGTGCACGGATGATAAGGGCAGGAATACTGATATTGAGATAAAGGTGAAGTTTATATGATGAGATGGTTTGATTTTATTTGGGTATGGCCAATAGAATAATGTCACCCCTTCAGGGTTTTACACACATTTTCTTGATTATTCTATAATAATATCATCCCTTCGGGATTTATCATTTACCAGGGAATAAATCCGAAAATAAAAAACAGAGTAAATATCCGGTCGTACTTTTTTACTTTTGAATTTTTACTTTTGAATTTCCCCCAATGTGTTTTAACTTTTGACTTTTTACTTTTGAATTTTGAATTTTGAATTTTAAATGTCACTATCACGCTCTATAAAGCTATTGAATGAAACCTCATCTTCAATCTTGCCACTATCGGCGGCAAGGGGGTTCCAGAAAGGATAACGAGAATTGGCATCGCCACTTTCGGTGGCATTTACCTCATTAATAATTTTTTCGGCATTATTAATAGCAAAGGGCATTTTGGCAGATGCGACTTTATTGGGGAGAGTAGAATAATTTAGTTCAGCTTCTATGGAAGCCTCATCGCCCAAATTCTCGGCTGAAATAGCTAGCTCGTCGGGCGAAAACATAAGAATTTCAATCACCCTGCCCACATAAGCCTGCGGAATAACAATTTTGATTTCCGTAGTTTCCGGAATCATGATCTTTCGCAACATAGAGCGAAGATAACAAAAATCAGGTTTTTTGAGACTGTAATTATTACGCAATGAGGATTAAAAAATCATTTACCCAGCCATTTCTTGAAATCACCTGACCTTGCCCTGCTTACATATATTTCATCATCGCTATTATTGGCAATACTTACCTTAAGGCGACCATTAAAGTGGTTGGATATTTTTTCTATTGAGGTGAGTGGGGCCATATAGGTACGGTTGAGTCTAAAAAATAAGTCGGGATTGAGCAGGGTTTCCAGCTCATCTACCGATTCCTCAATGATGTACTTGGCACCTTTTTGTGTGTATAAAAAGACCACCTTATCATCGGCCCTTATGTAGGCCACCTCCTCAATAGGAACGATTATGAACCGTTCGCCCTGTTTTATGAGGAAACGGGATTTATAGGCAGGCTTGCCCGATGCCATGCTCTTAAACAAGTTGACCAGTTGTTTATTTACCCCATGTTGTGCATGTAAGGAGTGGTATTTGGCAAAAGCAGCCTTTAGTTCGTCTTTGTCTATGGGTTTTAGGAGATAATCAATACTATTAAGTTTGAATGCCTTGAGGGTATAAGCATCGTAGGCCGTAGTGAATATAACCGGCACATTTACTTCTACCTGACTGAAAATATCAAGGCTTAAGCCGTCAGCCAACTGTATATCAGATAATATCAGGTCGGGAGGCTCATTATTTTTTAGCCATTTTAGGGTATCCCTCACTGTTTCAAGAATGTCCAGGATTTGGGCGTTGGGCTCAACCTCCTTTACGAGGCTCATGAGCCTGGTAGCAGCAGCTTTTTCATCTTCTAATAGCAGGATATTCATAGACATTTATATTTCTTAATTAGCCCTGGCATTTATGCCAGGGAAAGAGGCATGTTATGTAAATTGGCTTTAGCCAAAATTAGTATGTGGGGGATTCCATGCGCACTAATTTCGGCTAAAGCCGATATATTTTATTGTTTCATACCCCGGCCTAAAGGCCGAGGCTACTGATAATGCATTTTTAGAAACATCGGAGGCCTCACCCCAGCCTTCTGTCATTGACGAGTGAGGTTTTATGGTACTTGTATTGCAAAATTTAGATAGCCACTCGGAGGCCTCACCCCGGCCCTCTCCTTCGGAGAGGGTGTCATTTACGAAAAACATTAGTGAATATTATTGGCTGGCAATATTTTATACATTTTATTATTCAAACAACCTTTGTTTTAAACAATTTTTTCTGCCATTCTCTGATGCTTCTTGTAATAAAAACCGAACCTATGACTGAAGGTAATAACCACCAAATCCACATAGGGTCTATATGCACATTATTTACCAGGAAGGCGGTGGTGGTAGCAATGTAGGCCCCACCCATCATACCTATGTGCTGTATCAACCATTCTTTGCGCCTGGGTTTAAAGTTGTCATTGTTTGCATGAGTCCTGATATCGTTTATAGAATTGGCGAGCATAATACTTCCAAAAATACCCAAAATAGGAACAAAGAGAGATTTTG
The DNA here is from genome assembly GCA_947456055.1 of Chitinophagaceae bacterium. Classification (GTDB taxonomy): domain Bacteria; phylum Bacteroidota; class Bacteroidia; order Chitinophagales; family Chitinophagaceae; genus Nemorincola. The sequence goes on along the minus strand of CANGSR010000472.1, from coordinate 629 downwards.
ACAATATCATTTCTGCCACCGGAAAGCCAATCATAAATATTGAGGTAAGAAAGGCTATATAATAAGGTAGCTTATCTTTTAGGGTAGGGACAAATGCCTCCTTTAGCCTCCAATATTTTATTGCCTGATTACCACTATAAGTAAGGTAAGATGAAAACAAGGCTATAGACAGCAGGAATGGATTGAACTTCATGATGGTCATAATAAGGGCAGTAATACCTATTGAGTACATTGCAGCTACATAAACCTTGCCTGACTTGAGGTGCAATTTTGCACCCTTTTTACTGAAGATAGCCACCGCACCTGATATTAGTGCCACAATACCTACTGCTACATGGAGTATTAAGAGTATTTTGTACATGGTTTTTTATTGATTTAATAAAGGTAACTGAACAATAAATAAGCCGTCTTTTTCTTGCACAGAAACTGGTAAAGAATTGGTTAGAGAATAGCGTTTTTTGATGTTTTCAAGTCCGGTATTGGTTGATGGTTCCAATATTGATTTGCGTTGCAGGGTATTTGAAATTACCAGGCAATCACCATCGGCATAAATATTAATGCTTAGTGGGTGTTCATGAGATATTTCGTTGTGCTTGATGGCATTTTCTACCAGCATTAATAAGGATTGT
>CANGSR010000471.1 GCA_947456055.1 Chitinophagaceae bacterium | reverse complement strand
TTTCAGAACACTCATCCTTGAGCCCTTAGAGATATCAACCCTGCCAGTAGTAGGATCAATTTCGCCTGAAATTATTTTTAAAAAGGTAGATTTACCGGCACCATTGGCACCAATAATACCATAACAATTGCCCTCAGTGAATTTGATATTCACTTCATCAAACAACACGCGCTTACCATAACGGAGCGATAAATTATTAATTGAAATCATATAGTATAGTCAGAAAATATTTACCAGATTGTTCCGGAATGAATTTCCGGATACCTTAAATTTCGGGGTGCAAAGGTATAAATAAGAAACTAAAATAATCAGAATTTGAAATAAGATTCTTTGATATTTAGTTTATTAACAAGGATTTAATAAGGAATCATCTGGCTAGTGTTTTCCGAATGGTCATTCGTGTCAACCTTTTGTGCTGTTCAATTACCGGAATAAAGGGATATAAGCCAAATCCCACAATTATTTCAATAAAGAAAAGATAAAATGAAATATACGTTATCTTAATGTGTATTTCGGAAATGACTTAGGAGACTAGCAATCTATATAAGGAAAGCAAATAAAGGGACTAAACCAGGGTAAACTACTTAGGCACACTAAACTCAAATGATGCGCCATGCCCTGGTTCTGAGGTTACTTTTATGGCGCCACCTAGTTTTTCTACAAGGCGTTTCACTATTGCAAGACCTATTCCCATGCTTTCGCCGCTCTTTATTTTGCGATGCAGGCGTTCGAAAATTTCAAATACCTTGGTGGCATCTTCTGGTAAGATGCCTGGGCCATTGTCCTTTACTTCAAACAACCACATGGTGCGGTCTTCATGAACATTTATTTCTATAATGGCCTGTTCCTTGTCGTTGTATTCATAGGCATTGTGCAGCAGGTTGATTAAAATTTGCTTTAGCGCATTGCGGGAGGTAACAATATTGGTAATATCACTATTGTATTTGAAAATTGCATTTTCTGGAACCTTCATCAGACCCCTTACATCAAATATAAGGTCTTCAATGGCGAATTCTTCTTTTTTCTCCAAAGATAGTTGTGATGTACGGGAATAATTAAGAATAGCACTCACCATGTCTGACAATCGATAGGCTGACTCGTAAAGGAAGGCTACATATTCGTTGCCCTCAGCATCAAATTTATCCCCGTAATAGTCTTTAAGTAATTGGGTAAGCGATATAATATTATTCAGAGGGCTCTTTAAATCATGGTTAGCTATAGAAGAAAATTTCTCCAAATCTACATACGACCTTTTAAGCTCCTGTTTAGTTTGTTCCAGTTTGGTATTCTTTTTCCGTAGCTCCAGTTGGGTTATTACCTGTTTAGCAAGCACCTGAAGGGTGTTAACCTGAACTTCGCTAATCTCCCTAGCTTGATAATCCATTACCGTTAGGGCACCTATCACACTTCCCTCAGGGGTAATAATGGGGACACCGGCATAGAAATTTATTTGCTTATTGTTTATCTGAAAAGTATGGCTATGGTATTTGCCACTATCCTGCCAATCATTGATAATCAAAGTTTCAGGGGAGGTGGCAAGGGCTTTTAATTCAATATCGTTTTGAGTAGAAAAACTATCAGCTGTGGCACCGTTAATAGAGATAATCTTGTAACGGCTACCATCAAGAACACTTATAACAGCAATAGGGGTAGCGCAAATTTGGGCAGCGATTAAATTAATATCGCTAAAATCAGCTTCCGGCAAATTGTCTGGAATAAAATACTCTTTAATCGCCATTAACCTATCCTGCTCATGAGCAGGTACCGGAGCAATATTCATTTAATCGTGTTTCTTGAGTAAAGATAATTTTCAAACGCAATAATCATACCATTTTAGTAATAATTTGGTAAAATTTTATGTTTTGGTGCTGTATAATTAGCTTTTGTTATTAAAATAATGCAATTATATAGCTCTGAAATATATTGGTTTATCAATTTAGGCTTCGAAATATTGACCTAATTCGTTATCGAAATATTGCATCGCATTTTTGATGGGCAGGGGTAAGCCTCCACCTAGTGCACAAAGCGAACCAATTTCCATTGTGGTAATGAGGTCGGTAAACAATTCCTTGTCCATTTTGTAGTCGGTATTAATGGCTTTTTCCACCATTTCATAACCACGGGTTGAACCCAAACGACATGGGAAACACTTACCACAGCTTTCGTGGGCTGTAAACTTAAACAGGTGCTCTATATAATTGATAATAGGGTAATTTTCGGGCAGGCAAACCACAGACGCATGGCCTAATAAAAAGCCATTTTGAGAAAAAGTTTCAAAATCAACTGATAGAGCATCAATTTTGCTTACCGGAACAAGTCCACCCAATGGGCCACCAATATGCATAGCCTTTATTTTAGACCTGAAACCACCACCCAGTTGATTCACAACAAGTGATAATGGTGTACCCATGTCTACCTCATAGATACCGGGATTATTGAAAAAGCCATCCAGTGAAACCAGCTTGGTGCCTGTTGACCTGCCTTTGCCTATAGCAGCGAATGCAGCTCCGGTATTTTTAACCACCCATGGTATGCAGGCAAGGGTTTCCACATTATTCACTACTGTAGGCTTATTAAACAACCCATGCTGGGTAGGATAGGGTGGACGTACCCTTACCTCAGGCCTCTGTCCCTCGATAGATGATAAAAGAGCAGTTTCCTCACCACATATATAGGCACCCTGTGCTTTGATGATTTTGAAATCGTAATTAAAGCCTGAGCCTAAAATATTATCGCCAATAAAACCTTTAGCCCTGATATCATCAATGGCTTTCTGGGTAATCTCAATAGCCTCGGGATATTCGCCCCTTATGTATACCACGCCTGTATTGGCACCGGCTACATATCCGGCTATAATCATACCTAGTAGCACGGCATGTGGCCTTTGTTCCAGAAGGTACCTGTCGCTATAAGCACCAGGGTCGCCTTCATCGGCATTACAAACAATGAACTTAATATCACCTGGGGTATTCTTGCAAGATTCAAGTTTGAAACCTATTGGGAAGCCTGCACCACCACGGCCCCTGAGGCACGATGTTTTGAGCTCGGCCAAAATCTGGTCGGGAGTCAATTTTAGGGCTGTAGCCAGGGTTTTGTAAAAAGTATCTATGCCAGGAAAGGTTTCGGTAAGTACGGGTGTGCCATGGCAGGCTACGTTATACTTATCCATTACCTGTGGGGCACCCAGTTTTATTTCGTAAATTTTGTTGATGTCATTACCGGAATAGTTTTTGCCATCGAAATTGAAAGCATTATTCTCATGGCAGCGGCCCAGGCAGCACATTTCGCCTATTTCTTCTTCTTCGAAAGATGCCTTGAGTTTATCCCTTAGTTTATCCTGGGTACCGGCGGTGAGGCAGGCACTACCATTACATACATAAACCTTTTTGCCCTGATTCTCAGGCCTTAAAAAGTCGTAAAAGGTAACAGTGCCATATACATTTGCCTTGCCAAATAGAAATTCATTAGCCAGGTCTTCGGTTTTATCTTTTGATACAGTGCCGGTAGCAGTAGCTGCAATACCCAGTTCTTCAAACAGATTCTCCCTTAGCCCCTTCCTGCCCGATAATTCACTCAGATTTTTAGACATACCTATAGTTTTGTTACCACCTTCTATGCCAAATTAAGCC
>CANGSR010000470.1 GCA_947456055.1 Chitinophagaceae bacterium | reverse complement strand
TAAGGGTGGGAAATAAAATTGATTGTTACTAGCGATTGTTTTTTAATTTTGTATGCTTATTCCGACTTTGGTGTACGATTAAAAAACTGACTTCAACATGCAAATAATTGAAACAATTACCCTTTACAGACCAGTTGGACCTAAGGAACTAGAGCTAATCAGGCAGTCTGATTGGATGAGGTTTCCACCAAGATTACCCCAACAACCGATATTTTATCCGGTTATGAATGAAGATTATGCAATTCAAATAGCTCGAGATTGGAATGTTCCAGCGTCAGGTTCGGGTTATGTAACTAAATTCAATGTTAGGAAAGACCATTTGGTTAAGTACCAAATTCAGAATGTTGGTGCTGAAATGCATAATGAACTTTGGATTCCTGCTGAAGAGCTTGAAGATTTCAATGATAATATTGAAGGTAGTATTGAAGTAACCAGAACATTTAACTAATAAGGAGTTTCAAAATAATTCCAAGCAATAATCATTAAAATAAGCAATGATTATTACCAGCCTTTCCTACCGACAGATATAGGCTTTCAGTTGTTCCAAAGCCATCCCAGTTTTTTTGTAATTTCATTGTTATTAGATTACAACGGACAGGCTAATATTGTTATTACAGATATGCTAGGTGCGAGGGTGAAAGAATTCACCATATTGCCAAACAAAGAATATCCTGTGCAACTTGATGTACCTGCCGGTGTTTATTGCCTAAGTGCGGTTTTTGATAATAAAAGATACGTGCAAAAAATAGTTGTTGAATAAGAGCCAATCAATCACTTCCACAAAATCGCCAATTTGCCTGATGCCTTGAGGTAATCAAGATAGTAGCTCCAGTATTTCCTTCTGTTTACCTGGTATTCTGCATCAAGTTTTAGCAGGTCAGCTTCCTCGCTATTGAGATTGGAGGCTGATTCCTGTCCTTCAGAAACACGGGCCTGGAAAATGGCAACCGACTCAATACTCAAGGCCCTGTTTTCTTCCTGGGTTTTTAATTCAGTCATAATGCGCTCCATCCTTAATTGTGCAGTCATTGCATCCTTGTAATATTGGGCCGCCTTGTCATCCTTTTGCTGGTTATATTGATTGGACTCCAATTCCAGTTGTTGTATTTTCCTGTGTTTATCTTCTCCAAAAAGTAGGGGGTATTTCACATCTATACCTACATAGCTAAGTCCAAACCACGAATTGGCAGCCATTGGGTCGAAGGTATTGGTATATTGGTTGGCTCCCAGAAAACCTTTTACACCTATTGTAGGCAGGTACTTTGCTTTTTCTGTTTTGGTTTGCACAGAGGCAATCTCGCCTTTTAGCTGCAATTGTTGCAATTCAGGGATATTGGCAATCCCGGTCTTGTTTGTCTCTATTATCAGTTGTTCATTTTTGAAAATGCTGGTATCAAGTATCATGTCAGAACGCTCAATATCTGTTTGCCCAATTAAAAACAGTAGGTAAACCCTATCTTCTATCAATTGTGATACCGCATTGCTATAAAGCTGCATGGTATTATTATGGTTAATCTTACCCTTATTGAGTTCTGATTTTAGAAGGCGTTTTTGGTCAAATTTATTCTGTAGCAATTGGTAGCTTATCCATGTCCTGCCGGTATCAGCAATAGCCGATTTTATTTTTGTCTCTTGCAAAAGAATATCAATATATACCTGGGCTACGGTATAAGCCAATTCATATTCGGTTTGTGACTGTGATGCTGCGGCAATACGCTCCTGCAATTTAGCCTCATTCACTTGCCGGTTGATAGATAAATCTAATATTGGCTGGTAAAGGGTTAGTCCGGCTGTCTGCGTCCATTTAGTGCCGAACTGGATGCTTTTGGTGGCATCGGCAGGGTAGGAGGGGTTAAATACACCTATTGGTAAAATAGACGTTTGCAAAATAGGGTTGTACTGATAGGTATATTCTGCATTCACTTGTGGCCAATATTTGCGGTACAGGGCATCTGTTTGTAGCTTTCTGATTACCTGGTCTGCTTTCCCAGCCTGTATATTCTTCCTATTCAGGAAGGCCTGGTTTATTGCCTGCGATAAAGTCAATGTATTTTGAGCCTGGACAGAAATGGATATAATTAACAGTACCGCTATCGCAATGTACTGGGGAAAATATCTATGAAACTTGTTTGTATAAGAAGGATGATTGTACATAATAGCAATTTTTAAAGGTCATCTGAAAACAGCGGCAGGTTCTACGCTTCTTATCCTGCTTAGTGCAAATGATGCCCCACTTAGGGAGATTAAGCCAATAGTGGTGAACATGCCCAACAGCATGAGCGGAGAAAAAGAAAAGATAAGGCCCGAATTGGCCACCCCACGCCTGAAACCTTCTAATAAGAGTAGCCCGATGAGGAAACCCACCACAGAAAAAAGGAGTGCCTGGGTAAGGATAAGACGGCTGATATAGCCATTACCTGCACCAATGGCTTTTAAGGTGCCATAATCCTTAAGCCTGTCTAGTGCCGATGAATACATGGTTAACCCAATAATAAAGAACCCGGCTATAAGGGCGAAAATAATCAGCGTACCCGTACTCAAGGCAATGCCGCTGCTGGAGAGGATTTTCTTTACCGATGACGCTGCAAGCTCCTGTGCGGGCCATGCCCTCACCCCCGTTACATGCTTATTGATATCTGCAACTACATCATTTACATTTACACCAGGCTGTAGGTTTACCAACACAGCACTTATCGTATTTGCCGACTGGTTAGAATAAAACCGGGCCCGTTCAATAGTAGTAACACAAAAGCTGCTACCAAAGCCCCTGAACCCCTTGGTTTGTAATGCAAAAAAGGCCCGTTTACCATTGATCTCAAAGTCGGTACCCAGGCCTATTTCGCCACCCAGGTTTTTCTTCTCGAAAAACTCGCCACTCACTGCCCCATCTTGTTGCTGGTCGGTAGTTTTGCCGGCGTTTATTTTCGCTGGTTTTATTACTGCATATACCTGGTTGGCGTCTACACCTATTAAGGTAATTGCCCCACTGGTGCCATTTTTATAATTGCACGATGCCCCCGATATGAGTAAGGGGAAGGCTTCTTTTACTCCGTTTATGCCCTGCACCGCTCGCAGGTTTCTTATATCCAACCGCCCTAGCTGGTTCACGTCATTGGTCTTGCTATCCACCACCCATATATCGGCTTTTACATCGGTAGCCAATGCACCCATAAGACCTGATAGAAAGAAAAATACCCCTAATTGCTGCCCTATAAGGAAGGTGCTAATCAATATACCCACTATTACCCCAATACTCTTAGCCTTGTCGAACCTGATAAACTTCCACGCAATCTTTAGCATCGTTTTATTTTTTAAGATTACCTGAAATATCAACCACACATTCTACCCTTGCATTCAGCAATAGTTTATCCGGCTTGTCTAATAGTATTTTTATGGTCCTTACCCGGCGGTCTTCTTTTTCCCCCGACTGGTCGGTAAACAATGATTTCTTTTTGAGAAAGGAAAAGGCAACATAAACAGTACCTGTCGAAAGTGTATCCAACGAGCCTACATTGCGTATCCAGGCTTTTTGCCCCACCGCTACTTTGTCGGCATAGAGTTCGTCAATTTCGCATACGGCAATGGTTTTGCCCAGCGGGCTTATTTGTGCAAATGCCTGCCTGGTATCAATGGAACTACCTATTAAGGT
>CANGSR010000469.1 GCA_947456055.1 Chitinophagaceae bacterium | reverse complement strand
GTTGGAAATCCATCTCGGGAAATGATGTCAATATATATAAATTCCGAATTCCCGTTTCCTGATATGCGCGATTGAGACGGATTCAATCCGCCTCTACGTGGGGTTTGATATTTGTTTCCGGACGGGTATACAATACGTTGTATTTTAAAAATGTAAAACACTATCCAAAATACTCGCAGAAATATTCAAACCCTGATAAATAAGTGTGTCTCCCTTGAATATCAAATAGTCCTCCATCCAAGGCAATTTCTTACCATAATATTCTGGGGCTATTTCCTGGGCCAGTTTTAATCGGGCAGGCGTTAATTTGTGGCCATACTCCTTGTCTTTCATTACGTATATCTCCCGGTCGAATGTGGAGCGTTGAATATGCCTTTGTATATTTTTAATGTCATAAAGCTGGGAAATAAGCATAAATTTCACCCCTTTAGCCCTTGCAGCCCTGTCTATTTTCTCATAGTAAAAAAGTGGCTTGCAGTTGGGTCCTTTGCAAAATGGCCGCCAGATATAAACCCATGTATATGGATATTTCTTGAGGCTTTTTTTGATATCGCTGCCTGTTATCTCTGTTAAATACAAATTAGTTTTCTGATTCCTGGGTACATCAGTGGAATCGATGTTAAATGAATGAATAAAAGGAAGATCCTTTTTATTCAGGGTTCTAAAATCATTTTCATTAATTGTAACTAAACATGAGCTCAATAAAAATAACAAGAGCATGGAGTAATAGATAGGTTTCATATTAGCTTTTCAATTTATTTTGTTACATCAAAATTTCACAAGGTTGAAAACAACAAATATGCAATAAAAATATCAGAATCATCCAAATACCCACACCTGTTATAACAGGAAACATTAGTAATATCCCAAATTTACTTCCCCCTACCCTGGAAAATAACCATAAAGGTATAAAGGATGATTTTCACATCGAGTGCAAGGGAGCAATTCTCGATATAGAGGAGGTCATATTTCATACGCTCCACCATTTCACCTACATTTTCGGCATAGCCAAATTGCACCATACCCCATGAGGTAAGGCCGGGTTTTACTTTGTGCAGGTATTTGTAGTGTGGATGGTCGGCACTGATGATGTCAATATAATGCTTCCTTTCAGGGCGTGGGCCTACCAGGCTCATTTCGCCTTTTATTATGTTGAAGAACTGCGGTAGCTCATCTATACGCCACTTGCGCATAAACCTGCCCCATGGCGTAATACGTGGGTCCATCTTGCTTGACAATGCCGGGCCTGCCTGCTCTGCTTCCATAAACATCGACCTGAATTTGTAAATGTAAAATGGCCTCCCAAAAATGCCTATACGCTCCTGCTTATAAAATATTGAACCTTTAGAGCTTAGTTTCACCATAATAGCAGTAAATAGGAGGAAGGGTAATAAGGCTATTAATGCTGTGGCTGAGAGTATAATATCAAGGGTGCGCTTCATTACCCTCTGCCAGTCGGGCATAAGGTCGGGGTGTATGTTGATGAATACGGCATCATACACATTACTGGTTTTCACCGAGCCCGAAATGATATCGTAATAATCGGGCAATACTTTTACCACTACTGGGCGGTAGCACAGGCGGGTAAGGATATTTTCCAGCAGGTGGTGTTCAGATGAGTCAACTGCTACTATTACTTCCTCAATGCTATGCCTGTCAATTATCTCTTCCAGCTGCGATAGGTCACCAAGTTGGGTAAGGTATTTACTCATTCCATTGCCCATTTCCTTGTTGGAGTAGATGAACCCTATGAAGATATTACCCAACGCCTTAGGGTTTTCCAATACTTGCTTATAGATGTCTATAGCCTTTTGGTTGCCACCTATTACCAGAGTATTGAATCCTACTCTACCCTTGGTTAGGTTTACCTTTACCCGGTATAAAATATATAGCCTAAAAATGAGTGCAAAAACAGTATGAATAAGGAGGTAATGGCCAAATTCGTTGATGAAATAGGCATAATCACCATTATCATTTGCAAAGATGAATACAGAAATTATAATACAACCAAGAATGCAGGATATCAGGGTACGGTTGATTTCATTGAGCCTGGACTTGCGGTAAAGGTCGAAATAGGTACCCGACATGAGGTAGGCAAATAGCCAACCCATAGGGATAACCACCAAGGTGGTAATGTAATCCCTGAAATGGAATAATTTAAGAGTTTCGAGGTAATCAATTTTATTAAGCAGGTGCTGGCGATACATCCACAAGGTAAACCAAGCCAAAGCCGCAGCTATATAATCAAGCAAAATCAATTGCCTTATAGCTTTTTTCTTCAACGGGCTAAGACGCATATTTCCTTAAAATGTTACTAGTTGTATGTTATCAATCAATAGTCTTCCGTTAGTCTGACCACTTCCTAAAACTGCTTTAATATAGAAGGCGTATGAGGTAGCCTGTGCACGCCCGGCAAAATCTGAAACCTGCAAATAAAACTTCTCCCAATGATCATTAGGAGCTATTCCGGCAAGATAATAAGGATCGGTGGAAATGTAGGAACTAAAGTTTGCACTAAGGCCTACATAGAATGGTATCGAACTTTTATAATTAAATTCTATATAAGCCTGATTTTGGTTAAGTGGTATGGTGAATTGTATCTTAGAACTATCTACCGAACTATCACCTACAGCCTGTAGGATAATTTCCCCAGATGCGTCACCCTCAAATACTAAGGAATCTTTATTGTAAACAGCTACTATCTGACGGTTGCCCTTAGTCATCCCAAAATTTGTGTTGCCAAAAGTAAAATCAGAAATTGTCGTTTTCTTAATGTCGGTGTAGTAATGGGTTGTAGGGTTATGATTAATTATCTTTCCTGGTTGTGCGGCAAAACTATAATCATCTGATGTATAATAAGGATAAGTACTTACCAGGCTATTCAGACCATCTTGTATGATACCTGGCACCAATTCCAATGTACCGGTACCAGTTGCCATAACCGGGATTGTACATGGCAGGTCGAAAGTGCCAATGCCAATATTATTGTAATAGGCATAAACGGTGGTAATACTATGACTATTTGAAATATTCACATTAGGTGTACTTGTGAAAACAAAAGAATCTACATGTATGTAAGTTGGTGTATTTTCATGCGGGTTGATGAGGTTACAACCTGGCAATACAATCAGGAAACATCCAAACAACACTAAAAAACCAAAGTAAATTTTGCGCATATTTCTCTAATCACTCTACTAACGTAAAACCCTGTTAAACATTGTGCATTTCATTGTGTAAACTCATTTTTTTCAGAATCTGGTGGGCAACATCCATTGCCTGGTAGCCATCATACACCGACACCCTTACCGGGCGGTCATAAATAATAGCATGGGCAAACTCTGTCAATTCGGTTCTGATGGCGTTGAGTGGGGCTATTTCGGGTAGTTGCACTGAAATCATTTTTTTCTCTCCACCTCTTAGTTCTACAGGGAAATCCATCATGCCTACGGGGGCACCCGGCTCTTTCATCCTGATTATTTCGGTCTTTTTTTCGAGAAAATCAATACCTATGTAAGCATCCCGCTGGAACAGACGGAGCTTGCGCATTTTTTTAAGTGATATCCGGCTTGATGTAAGATTGGCAACACAACCATTATCGAACTCAATACGTGCATTGGCAATATCAGCTGTTTCGCTCAATACTGATACACCACTTGCTGATATCCTCTTT
>CANGSR010000468.1 GCA_947456055.1 Chitinophagaceae bacterium | reverse complement strand
TATTATGCACCAGATTGTAATTCCCAGTGTAGGATAATGTAAAATCAAGGTATTGGCTAATATTACTGCTTAAAACAACACCTGCATTGGGAACATAATTATTGGAGTAGCTGGTTACATCATTAATAAGACCCGGTGTGCGGGTATAGTTGATACCTCCATTAAAATTCAGATTACTCTTCAATGGGGTTACCGGCACACCATAGGTAACAAATAATCTGTTATTGGAATAATAGGGAAGATTTACCGGCAGTGTCAATTGGCCACCACGTTTCAGAAAAATTCCATTACCAATTGCCGAATCTGCCTTCATAGTACTATAGGTTGCACTACCTATATAATTGGTAATATAATTGGCCATTGCATAAAGGAAGAAATTATGTCCAGATTTAGATTTCGTCTGGCCAAATCGTATTGTCAAAGTCTGTTCAAAGTCCTGCGCCAAATGCGTGTTACCAGTCGACAACGCCAATGGATTGCTTACATCAATAACATTTTGCAATTGGCTAATTGATGGTGCATTAATATTAGTACGATAGAATATTCTCAAATTCTTACCGTCCTTATACCTATAGTTAAAAAACGCATTCGGCAAAATATTTGAGAAATCACGATTAACGGTCAAAGAGGTTGGGTAGGTCTGGTCTCCTGATAATGCTGAATATTGGTAGTTAGCACCTATGTTCAGGCTCATCAACTTATTATTATATCGGTAAGACAAGCCACCTTTCTGCGTATTGTAATTACTATTGTACTTATTTGACAACAACGAATCATGCACATAAACATCAGTAGCAGAAATAAGGGTATCAGTTTCTTTGTCCGATTTACTTTGGGAGAACGACGGATTGTAAGTAAACATCAACTGGCTTTTCTTACTTAATGGTTCGGTATAGTTTAGACTAGGTGATACGGTATAACCATTGTTTTTAAGTTGGTAATTTTGATCCAGTTTGGTGTATTCATAAAGAGAGTCCTTAGCACCGGTAAAGGTAGAATAATCTCCATCTCCTGCCTTCTGGTTCAAACTTGTATTTACATTGATAGAAATAGTGCGTCCACGCTTTTTCATTTTGTGTTGGAACAATAGGTTGTTACTAAATGTATAACCTGCGCTATTAATATTACTACCATTTAAAGCATTGCTCAATAAAATACGCTCTAAAGAAAAGCTACTGTCTATCTGGCTTGTTTTGCTATAATTCTCTTGCAAACTAAGATTGGGGGTTATTATCAAACTATTCAGTGAATCAATTGTATATTCAAACCGTACATTCAGCCTGTGGTTGAAGTTCTTTGTAGTTGAATTATCAGCCTGATTGTAAATCGATGTAAGATTAGTATCTAACAATAAATTACGACCAGGATAACTTAAATTCTTAACTGATTCTGTAAGATTGGTATTATCGGTGCTATTGTAAAAATAACTAGCCGAAACCTTGATTTTTGGACCCCACTGGTCACTATAATTGATACCGGCAGAATTTGTTTTTGTAATACCCGATTGCTGGCCTACCATGAAATTGTTTCCGCCGCCTCCTCCGCCGCCTCCAAACATTCCACCTCCGCCACCACCACCAAAGCCACGGCCTCCGCCACCACCCGAACTTCCCAGGATATCCTGTGAATTGAAATTCTGCTGGTTAATATTATTGGTCATTCCTATTACTGAAATCCTCTGGTCACCTTTAAAAGAATTAAAACTACCTCCAGCCAAATATCTATCATCAGTCCCAATACCGCCATATATCTTACCAAACTGTCCTTCCCTTTTATTGCCCTTAGTTTGGATATTCATTGTCTTTTGAGAATTACCATCATCAAAGCCTGTAAAGGAGGCCTGGTCGCTCATTTTATCGAAAATCTGAATTTTATCAACTACTTCTGCAGGAAGGTTTTTCAAGGCCAACCCTGGGTCGGTTCCAAAAAAGGGTTTACCATCCACATATACCTGCTGAACAGATTCACCATTTACTTTAACCCCATTATTATCGCTTGTTACACCAGGCATTTTTGTTACCAAATCCTCAGCTGTGGCATCAGGATGTGTTTTAAAAGCATCAGCACTAAACTGTGTTGTATCGCCCTTTTGTTCTGCTCTTATTTGCCTACCTGCTACAGTCACCCCCTTAAGCTCCTTAGCTACTGAATTCATTGAAAATGTAGGCAACACCACATCCTTATCAGTAACCATAACCATCTTATCGATATTCTTATAGCCCAGGTAATTCAATTTTAGTTTATACCTACCTGGTTTTACACTATTGATTTCAAAATCACCTCCACCATCTGATACACCACCATTTTTGATTGATGAATCTGATATACTAGTAAGCATCGCAGAAACCCCAATTAGAGGTACAGTATCATTGGCATCTACCACATGACCTGATATTTTATATGTTTGGGCGAAAGAATTTAGGGAAAAAGCTAGTAATCCAAATAGAAATATTAGACGGGTAATCATATTTTTTTAATAAGTGTGCTTAAATTAAAGAGTCAATATGACTGCAATTTAGCGATTTAGTTTAAGGTTGTCGTACCTATAAATATTTCACACTTATAAACAATTGAAGAATAGACGTACTACTTCTTTCGCAAATACTCATACCCGGCTACATTCATCAACATAAGTAACATACCATAAAATGTATCCTCTACAGGAATGGTAGACATCCTGATACCAAGGTTATAATTATTGTTGTATAACACTACGGGCTGCCTGATGAAACTCCCGGTCAATATGCCATTGGAGATAAAAAATGGTATGAGAATCAGTAAAAAAGTAATAAAGAAGGAGGGCAAATAATCGACCTTTAATAGCCAAATTAAGAACAATGCGATAGCTAATAATATGAACGTAGATGATGTATACCACTGGCTTAAATGAAACTCCCCAAATAGCATTATTAGTAGAGCTAGTACTAGGGTAAATAGCCGAACAGGTTTATTATATTTACTAAAATCGAGGTAAGTAGTAATACAGAAGTAGGTAAAGACACAAGCATATGGAATAAACAAGAAAAACAAGTATTCCTCCAGAGGCAAACCTAAGAAGTAAATTCCAACAACAAACTCTGGATTAAAACTCCATACGCCCTTGGAAGTAAAAAAGATGTCCCAAATAATAAAGAATGAGGCTGTAAGTATTGCGGGCATAGCAAAATACTTCCACTGAGGATAGAATTTAAATTTGGGATGGAATGAAAATAGAAATGGGAAGATAATGCAAAAAAAGTCGACCAGTAAATAGGTGTATTTTTCCTGCATTATTATTTCTGTTTAAGGGCATCAACAAAGTACTTCATGGGCACCCACAGCATACCAAAGCATTCCCCATCCTCCTTACCAAGATGCTTATGGTGCATCTTGTGCGCCCTGCGGATTGCCTTGAAATAAAAATTATCAGCATTCCTGAAAATCTTGAACCGCTGGTGTATGAAAATATCATGCACCATAAAGTAGGCGAATCCATAAATCGTAATACCGAGGCCTATGAATAATAGAGCATTAAGACTGGTATAAAGTCCCAATGCCAAACAAATAATCCCAGGCACAGCGAAAATCACAAAGAAGTAATCATTTTTCTCGAAAAATGAGGTCGGGTTCTTCTTATGATGGTCCTCATGCAGATTCCACAACAGCCCATGCATCAGGAATTTATGAGCAAGCCATGCCAC
>CANGSR010000467.1 GCA_947456055.1 Chitinophagaceae bacterium | reverse complement strand
GTACATTTTATAAAAATGCCACAACCTTACCTGCCCATCCTGCTGCCGGTAAATACAAAGCTATTCCTTTTGCCACAGGTTCTCTAGGGCATGGACTGCCACTGGGTACAGGAATAGCCATGGCTAAGAAAATGAAAGGCAATGATGGCACAAGCTTCGTATTGATGAGTGATGGTGAAACTAACGAGGGTACTACTTGGGAGGCTTGCCATTTCGCCGTTGCTAATAAACTAGATAACCTTATAGTTTTTGTTGACAAAAACAGGCTTCAGGGTTTTGGAAATACTAAAGATATCCTTGGTGATACGGCATCTGCCAATGTTTGGAGTCTTATAGGTTTTGATGTAATGGAGGTTGATGGTCATAGCATTAGTGCTATGCTTGAGGCTAAGCAGCAATGCCAGGCAAACAAAAATGGTAAGCCTAAATTGATAGTAGCCAATACCGTAAAAGGTAAAGGCGTAGACTATATGGAGAACAAACTGGAATGGCACTACCTGCCCATGAACGAGGCCTTATACATTGAGGCTCAAGGTAAAATAACCATTGAATACCAATTGTAGTCTTCAGTAATTAATAATATTTCTTAGATTTCAAATTGCCTTTATAAAGCGGTTGAAATATAAAATAACATTAGATAATAATAGTAATGAGAAAGCATTTTTCAGCATTTATCGAACGTGTGGCTGTAGAGAATGACGATGTTGTGTTTATCACAGGCGACCTTGGCTACAATGCCCTGGAAAACCTGGTGGAGAAAATGGGTAAGCGTTTCATTAATGCAGGTGTTGCCGAGCAGAATATGGTTGGTGTTGCAGCCGGTATGGCTTCGCAAGGCTATAGGGTTATATGCTATAGTATTGCTCCATTTGTGGTTTACCGGTGTCTGGAGCAGGTGCGAAACGACGTTTGTTTCCACAACCTTCCTGTTTTTATAGTTGGTAATGGTGGTGGATACGGATATGGTATTATGGGTTCCAGCCATCATGCTATTGAAGATATGGCTGCACTAAGTGGATTGCCCAATATGCATTGCTACGTACCTGCCTTTGTAGAAGATATGAATGCATGTCTTGATGAAATGTTTACCAACAGGCGCCCTTCTTATTTTAGGTTGGGTCTGGGTAAAAACATGTCATCAAATATGAAGTTGACTAGCTATGGTGCTGCAACAGAATTGAATAGTAATGCAGGTGCTACCATAATAGCCCAAAGTCCGGTTGCCAATAATCTGGTAAGTGCACTAAAGGAGCATCCTAATAAAGATAATGTAGATGTATTTATTGTCAATAGAATGCCAATCAATACATTACCTGAAGATATGATGGCAAGTATCCGCAAAACTGGCAAGGTGTTGACTATTGAGGAGCATATCTCAACAGGTGGCATGGGTGCGGCATTGTCATTATTGGTTAATGAAGGCTCATTACCGGTGAGTAAGTTTGTAAGTTTACATGCCGAGGGCTACCCATCAGGTTTATATGGTAGTCAGGCATATCATCAGCAAGAAAGTGGCCTTGATGAGGCAAGTATATCACGAACGTTAAACTCTTATTTCTAAGATTTCATGATTAATTATACTGATTTACAGGCGAAAATAAAGAAATTGGAAGGCCCGATATTTGTGTTCGGGGCAAGTGGATTTATTGGTGCCAATATAATAAGGGATGCTTTTACTGTAAGGGATGATGTATATGCCATTACCCACGATGCAAATAGCGCATGGAGGTTGAAATTACTCAATGTACCTACCCGCAATATTGTGCATTGTGATATTACCTCTTCCATCTCTGTAAAAAATATTTTTAATGTTTACAACCCTAAGACTGTCTTTAACCTTGCAGCTTATGGTGCATATAGCAAACAGAGTGTTACCAAGCTTATTTACGAAACCAATGTAAATGGCACCGTGAATATCCTTGATTGCTGCGAAAATGTAAAAGCCTACATTCATGCTGGTAGTAGTTCGGAATATGGGACTAATTCTGCAGCACCTAACGAAACTGATGATCTGGAACCTAATAGCCATTATGCTGCTTCTAAAGTTTCGGCATCTTATATCATTCAGTATTACGCTAAGTTCAAGAATATTTTTGCTCTAAACCTTAGGCTTTATTCTGTTTATGGTTTTTGGGAAGAGCCTGATAGGTTGATTCCTGTAATGATTGAGAAGGCTAGGGCAGGGGGGTATCCCAATTTAGTTGAGAAGGAAATTAGCCGTGACTTCGTTTATGTAACCGATTGTGTAGAGGCTTTTGTAGATGCCGCCCTTAATATCAATACCGAGATTAGAGGTAATTCATATAATATTTGCAGTGGCCAAAAGACAACTTTAGGACAATTGGTTGATTTGGTAAGATCAGAATTTAAGATCAAAGCAGAGCCTCAATGGGGCAATATGCAAAACCGTAATTGGGATCTTAAAGATTGGTATGGTAACCCTACCAATACCAATAGAGACCTGAAATGGGTAGCAAAAACTCCACTAGTTGAGGGATTGCGTGCTACCTACAATTGGCACGAAGAAGTTAAGTATGTTGATACTGTGATGCCAGCATTCAAGAATCCAAAACTGAATGCAAAAATCAGTGCCATCATCGCTTGTTATAAAGACAATCAGGCCATACCTGTGATGTATGAGCGTCTGGTAAAGATGTTCAACGAGAATAAACTAAGGTATGAGATAATCTTTGTAAACGATTGTTCACCAGATGATTCTGAACAGGTTATTGCTAAAATAGCTGCCCAGGATAATAATGTAATAGGTATCACCCATTCCAGGAATTTCGGTTCTCAATCGGCATTCCTGAGTGGTATGGAAATATCAACTGGTGATGCAGTAGTACTAATGGACGGTGACCTGCAAGACCCACCAGAAATAATTCCAGGCTTTTATGAAAAGTGGAAAGAAGGTTGGGATGTAGTTTATGGCCGTAGGGTGAAACGGGAAATGTCCTTTTTCATGAACCTTGTTTACAAAGGCTTTTACCGCATTTTCAGTAAGCTGTCCTATATCAAAATACCCAATGATGCCGGTGATTTCTCAATGATTGATAAAAAGGTAGTAAGGGAGTTGATCAACCTCCCTGAAACCGAGATTTTCCTCAGGGGGCTTCGGGCATGGGTTGGTTTTAAGCAAATAGGTGTAGACTATGTGCGACCAGAAAGGATGTTTGGCAAGAGTACCAACAATTGGAGGCGTAATATAGGTTGGGCCAAAAAAGCCATCTTCTCTTTTAGTTTCGTTCCATTGGAGATGTTGAGCTACCTTGGATTTATACTAACAGGGGTATCCTTCCTGGCCATTATTGCCCAGATTATAGCAAGGTTTGTATTCCATGTGCCACAAGGCTTAACCACCATTATTGTATTGATTTTATTCTTTGGTGGTATTCAGCTATTGGCAGTATCCATATTAGGTGAGTATTTATCTAAGATATTTGAAGAGACCAAGAACAGGCCTAAGTTTATTAGAAGATCGGTAATATTTAAGGGAAAACAACTGAACACTGCAAGGGAAATTGAGAATTTTAAAAAGGACAATCAAACGGTAAAATAGTATTGACTTGAATAATTCGATTTTACCGGCATTATCCACAAAAATAATAAGCCATGATTTTGCCTTCAACGCCTGTCTTTATTTCTGAATTTTTACAAAACAAAAAGAAACACCTTCTTTTTGTTTTGTGTTTTATACTAAGCACAACGGGCATAATAGCCCAAAGGCCGGGTAAT
>CANGSR010000466.1 GCA_947456055.1 Chitinophagaceae bacterium | reverse complement strand
TTTGTAGATGTATACCTCTATAATTTGATGAACCTGGGTATAGTTTACCAAAACAAAAATAATGAAGATGAGGCATTAAAGTGCTATAACGAAGGTTTGCAATTAGCCAGGGAGAAGAAATTACCCGCCGAAGAAATGCAAATGCTCATTAATAAAGCTTCATTATTATCGCAAAATCAACCCAAACTGGCACTGGCCCATTTAGATACTGCACTAGAATTGGGTATGAAATTGGGTAATAAATTATTCCTGGATGATGTGTACATGAATATGGTTGCTATAAATAAGGAATTGGGCAATTATCAGGAAGTGGCCCGGTTACTGGAGACCGAGATGGCAATAAAAGACAGCCTGTTCAATATTGAAAAGGCTACGGAAATAGCCAATTTGCAGGCAGTGCATGATCTTGATAAATCTAATAATAACCTGAAGAATCTTGACCTGGCAATGCACCAGCAGAAATCAAAGAAAAATATTTTCATCGCAGTAGCTATCTGCCTGTTGACAGTAGTAGTGGTAGTGGTTTATTATTTAAGAAAAACAAATGACCTATTGAAGCTGGTATCAACACAGAAGGAGGAATTGACCCAATCAAATAAAACAAAGGACAAGCTATTCTCAATAATAGGTCATGACCTAAGGGGGCCTTTAAGTAATGTAAATATGCTTTTTGGTAGTTTGGATCAGGATCTGGACGAAGAAGAGCGTAAATATTTTACCGGCCTGCTCAAAATGCAGGCCCAGTCGGCATTAAACACTCTTGATACATTACTCTTTTGGGGTAAGGCATTGATGAATAACAACCCTATAAATATTGAAACCTTCGATGCTTATGAAATTATAGATAAGAATATCCAGTTACTAAGCATTACAGCCGAGCAGAAAAATATTGTAATTGCCAACCATACCCATAAGGGAGATATGGTAACTGGAGATAGCACACACTTTGATTTTGTAATCAGGAACCTTATATCCAATGCCATAAAATACTCAAATCCCATTGGGGAAATTTCAGTCGACTCGGTTAAGTCAGCTGACGGTGCATTGGTTTTTTCGGTAAAGGATGAGGGTGTTGGGATAAAAGTGGAGCGATTGCCGGTACTATTTGACAGTATGGGAAATACAACCCTTGGTACTAAAGGTGAAAAGGGTACGGGACTGGGATTGTCACTCTGCAAAGAATTTATACAGGCAAATGGGGGCAAAATATGGGTGGAAAGCCAGAAGGGGAAAGGCACCACATTTTATTTTTGCTTTAGGTAATTACCTAAAAAAAAGTCCGGATAATATACCCGGACTTACACATGTCTATAAAATTCAACTTACTTGCTTATAATTAGTTTCTCATTATAGGTGCCGCTATCTGTTATTACCTCGGCAATATAAATGCCCTGCGCTACATCTATTTGAATTTGTTTTTGTTGATTAGTTAGCAAAGAATATTCAGCAATAATTTTACCGGTGATATCTTTTATTCTAAGTTTAGCCACTCCTTCATGTGCTGAATTGATGGTTGCACTAAAGTTTCCAGATGAGGGATTAGGATAAATTAGTAGATTACTTTTGTTTATAGAGTACGTATTCACTGCGGTTTTTACACATGTATTAATGTAAACTTGTTTGGTAGCAGATGCTGTACCACACAAATTACTCAATACATAACTAATAGTAACCAGCCCCCTGGCAATACCGTTCACCACTCCTGTGCTGCTTACCGTGGCGATGGCTGAGTTTGAACTACTCCATACCCCTCCTGCACCAGAATTAGTGTAGGCAGTAGAATGCCCTGTACAAATTGTATCTACTCCGGTAATCGAACTAACATTTGGCGTATTTAATAAATTGACGATGATAGTGATTGTATCAGATGCAAGACCATCAGTTACCCTGACTTTGAATAGGTCAGTTCCCATAAACCCTGCAGTAGGGGTATAAAGAAAACCTGCTGGATAAAGAATGCCACCAGTTGAAGTTGTAGATGCGGAAGCTATTAATGTACCATGAGCAGGGTTAAGTAATGGACTCCAGGTGATAGTTTGTGATACGTCAAGATCCAAAGTAGCTAGTAAGGAATCAATAGGATAAGGGGTATAAACCTCATTGCCACAAATAAGTATGCTATCTACCGGGCCATGTATAAAATGTGGAGGATTGTTGCCAATAACTCCAGGGCAAATGCTTCTTACCCGGTTATTTAAGGCATCACATATATATACGCATGAAGTTACAGGGTCTACAGATATACCCTCGGGTGAGTGTACATTTGCACTAAAGGCAGCCCCACCATCTCCCGAAAACCCGGCTACTCCTGTACCTGCGAGTGTAGTAATGATACCTGCCGGATTTATTTTCCTTACCCTGTTTCCGCTTAATTCACAGATATAAAAATTACCAGAGGCGTCATCAGCAAGCCCTTCAGGATTATTAAACTGTGCCGACAAAGCAGGGCCACCATCACCACCATATCCTGCTACACCAGTACCCGCAATTGTACTTATTATGCCTGTGGTTGAAATTTTCCTAAGACGTTGGTTGCCGCAATCGGTAAAAACAATTTCACCAGAAGGAGTTACGATTATACCTACAGGAAAATTAATTTGTGCAGCTGTGCTAGGTCCACCATCGCCACTGAAACCTCCCATAAATAGCCCTACTGCCCCAAAGCCGGCAATAGTGGAAATGATACCTGAGGTATTCACCTTGCGGATCCTGTTATTCCATTGGTCAGCAATATAAATATTGCCTGCAGCATCAAGTGCAATACCCGACGGGCGCCATAATGTGGCATTAGTTGCAGGACCACCATCACCAGTTACGCCCACTACACCAGTACCCGCAACTGTAGTTATTATACCAGCAGTATTTATTTTACGGATTTTGTTATTGTCAAAGTCGCAGAAAAACAAATTCCCTGCAGCATCAAGCGTTAGTTTTTCAGGAGTGCTTATCCGCGCCGCCACGGCTGGGCCGCCATCGCCAGTCATACCAATAATTCCTGTTCCGGCAATTGTGGTAATAATTCCTGCCGGGCTCACCTTTCTAATTCTGCTATTGGTGAAGTCTGAAATATATAAATTGCCTGCAGGATCAGTTATACAAGAAATTGGTCGGTATAATGAAGCCGATAGGGCAGATCCACCATCACCACCAAAGGCAGCGATACCGTTTCCGGCTACTGTATTAATTACCTGGCTAAAGGAATAGAAAGGCAATAAGAGTAAAATAAGGCATAGCTTTTTCATAGAAGTATTTTATACTTTAAATGTAGGAAGATTTTTATTCACAATGGGGTTATTTTTATTGTGTTGAAAATATTTATTTGCTATTGGTTAAAATCGGACTTATTGGTTTTGATTTTGTAGGCATCGTAGGAGAGTTTTATATAAATTCGGAGTATTATTAGTATTTTGAAACAAATCCAGCCACGAGTATTATTGTAAATTTGAACTACTTTATCATGAATAAGCACGCCATAATAGAATTATTCAAAGAAAAGTATATCCGGTTTATCCACTATATTAATAGTCTTCCCACCGATAATTATAACTATAGCTATAACCAAAAATGGACAGCAGGGCAGCAATTACAGCATATTGTGCTATGTGTAAAACCCCTTGTGCAGGTTTATGGTATGGAGAAAAATGTGATTGAAAAAACTTTCTGTATTACCACCAGGCAGGGCAGGGCATATGAGGAATTGAAAGCAGAATACTTGTTAAAATTAGGCAGTGGAGGTTTGGCCCCTGAAAAATATGTACCTAAGGATGATAT
>CANGSR010000465.1 GCA_947456055.1 Chitinophagaceae bacterium | reverse complement strand
TGCTTGATAAAGCATCCAGGGGTGAGAAGGTAGAGTATGAGCAATATTTTATTAATAAAGACCATAAAGAGGTATGGTATGAAAATTCTGCCCATGCCGTTTTTGAAAATGGTGTTTTAGAGGGTTATTGCCTTAAAGGTAAGGAAATAACAGACAGGAAAGTAACTGAAAAAAAACTCCAGATAAATGAAAAGAGGTACCGTTCTATAGTTGAAAATGGTATTGGAGCTTTGGTGATTTTTTCCCCTGAAGGAGTAATATCTTATGTTTCCCCTTCAGTAAAAAAAATGATGGGTTTTACACCTGATGAAATTTATAAGGATAATTTTCTGTCATTTGTACATCCCGAGGACCAGCCTGGTAAGATAAAACTCATAGGTGAGTTAATGAGTCAACCAGGTATTTCAATCCACAGCACACCTACAAGAGTAAAACACAAAAACGGGTCTTGGTTGTGGTTCGACTGCACATTTACCAATATGCTTCACGACCCGGATATTAATGGTATAGTTGATAATTTCTATGATATTACAGAGGCGGTTAATAGGGATAATGAGTTAAAACGACAAAAGGAGCAGCTACAAAAGATCATGGATAATTCCATAGATGTCATTTGTACGTTTGATGTTCATGGGAATTTTTTATCAGCCAGCCCTTCTTCCTTTACCCATTGGGGTTATAAGCCTGAAGAATTAATAGGTAATTTTTTTGGAGATTATGTATTGCCCGCAGATTTACCTAAAACATTAGCAGGATTTTCTAATTTGATGGATGATATTCAATCTCCGAATTTTGAAAACCGTGTAATTAGAAAAGATGGTGGAATTGCCACCAATTATTGGTTGGCAAGATGGAACAAGGACGAGGGGGTGGTTTATGGATTTGCCAGGGACGCTTCTGATAGAAAAAAACTTGAATTAGCACTTGAATCTGAGAGACGCAGGTTAAATGATTTATTTAACCAAATTCCAGCTGCAATGTGTATCCTTCAGGGTGAGGATCATATATTCACTATGGCAAACCCTCAGTATCTTGATGTCACTAATAAGAAGGATATCATTGGTAAGAAGGCATTTGATGTATTTCCCGAAGTAGCATCCCAAGGCTTTTTGGCGCTGGTAAATAATGTTTATAGAACAGGTATTCCAGTTAAAGGCGATGAGGGACTGATTCAGGTTGATAGAGACGGGAATGGGGTGCTCACAGATATTTATGTAAATTTTGTTTACGAACCTCTAATAGATGATACAGGGAAAATAGATGGTGTCTTTTTCTTTGCTTGTACAGTAACCGAACAAGTACTTGCCCGCAGGCAAATAGAGGCAAATGAAAGGTATTTCAGAGCGTTAGTTGAAAATGCAGCAGACTTAATTACGCTAAATGATGCTTCCGGATTAATCACCTATTCCAGTCCGGCTATAATCAAACTTTTGGGCTATACGGTCGATGAAATGATAGGGAAGCATTTTGCCAGTTTTCTTGTGCCGGACCAAATGGAAAAATCTTATGATTATTTCATGAAATTGATGCAAAATCCTGGAATTCCAATACTACATGAAGCTTGTTTTGTACATAAGAACGGGCATATTGTGTGGATGGAAGGTACTGGTATCAATTTGCTTGGTGATGAAAACGTAAATGCTATAGTAGCCAACCACAGAGAGATTACAGAGCGTAAAATGGCTGAAGAGAAAATGCTTTACGCAAACAGATTATATGCTTTTATTAGTAGTATAAATCACGCCATTTCGCACACTAGAGGTAGAGATGTTTTATTGAATGAGGCCTGTAGAATAGCAGTAGAGATAGGAAAGTTCAAAATGGCATGGATAGGTTTTTATAATAAAGACTCACATATCATGAGATTGGTTGCCAATGCTGGTATACCTGAAAATGAGTTGCATACGTTTAGTGCTTTTGAATATAGAAGTGAAGGTGCCCAGGGAAAGGTTGAAGTTACAGGGAAATACTTTGTAAGTAACGACATTGAAAACGACGTAATGTCGGATAAATGGAGGGATATATTCAGGCGATTAGGTATTCATTCATGTGTATTGCTACCATTAACCAAATCGGGTGTTACTATTGGCTCTTTAAGTATGTATTCTGAGGAGAAAAACTTCTTCGATGAGAATGAGATAGCCTTGCTACTTGAAATAGTAGTTGATATTTCATTTGCACTTGAGGTTTTTGAAAAAGATGAGAAGCGAGAATTAGTGTCGAGACAATTGCAGCATAGTGAATTGAGGCTTAAAGAAGCGCAGGCAATTGCTCATGTAGGTAGTTTTGAAATTAATCTGAATTCAGGTAAGATATTATGGTCTGAAGAGGCATGTCGTATTTATGGCTTGCCAGTTACAGATAATGTGCAGAATATTGTGAAATGGTTGTCGTACCAGCATCCGGAGGATAGGGATATGACCTTAAATATCTTGAAGGATTCGATGGAGACGATGAGTAGCACATCGTTCAATCATAGAATCCTAAGACCAGATGGTAGTATGAGGTATGTTTCTACCCAAACACAGATAGTACTAAGCGAAAATGGTGAGCCAGAAATAATAACTGGTGTAGCACAAGATGTAACGGAGCAGAAATTACTAGAAATTGAGCGTGCCAAAATGATTTCCGACCTTATTCAAAGAAACAAGGACCTGGAGCAATTTTCGTATATCATTTCTCATAATTTACGTTCGCCAGTTGCTAATATTAAAGGTCTTGTAGAAATGCTGGATTCTGATCATCTTACTGATCAGGAATCTAAACTTTTCAGAGAGAAATTGGCTTTTTCTGTCCAGAAAATGGATGGTATCATTAACGACCTTAACGAAGTGTTGCAGGTAAAGAATAATCTTGAGGGGCATAGTGAGTTGGTGAAGTTTAATGAGGTAATTGATGATATAAAAATTAGTATATCAAGTTACCTACAGGAAGAAGAAGTTCAAATAATAACTGATTTTACCGAAATAAATGAGATGATGACCCTGAAGGGTTATCTGCATAGTATATTTTATAATCTCATCTCCAATAGTGTAAAATACCGGAGACCAGGTGTGAAACCGGTAATATTTATTAGTACCCATGTGCTAGGTGATAAATTTCATATTGTGTTCAGAGATAATGGCCTTGGTATTGATTTATCGAAGAAAGAGCTTCAAATTTTCGGATTGTATAAGCGTTTTCATAAGCATATACAGGGTAAGGGCATGGGACTATTTATGGTCAAAACCCAGGTTGAGACCCTTGGTGGGCGCATTTCTGTGAGCAGTGAAGTAAATAAATGGACTGAGTTTGTGATTGTGTTTAACTTGAATTAACGAATCTTTAACCAATCATTTACATTTATTAACATCAATTTCATGTGCTCATGTGGAGTATTTATAATATAACAAGCTGTAATTTCAATTCCCTGACCTATATTTACGCCTTGAATTCTTGTTTTTAGATTTTTATAGTCTATTCGTGTTATATGTGAATGTATGGCATATGAATGGTTGTAATGCGGTTTAAAATTCGAAAACAATTCATTAACAAATAGTAGTGAGCCAACTAGTATAAACCAAATTTACCTACACTAAAAATGAGCAATGTGAATAGCTATCAATCGTTGATAGATGGAATACTGGATTATATGCTACTTATTCTTGATAAGGATGGTCGTATTGTTCATTTGAATAAGGCAGTAGAGCAATTAAGTAGTTATAAAACATCGTAATTAGAAGGGAAAAGTATTCAGTTACTATTTCCAGATGCTAATAATCAAAATTCCATAGGGGATTTATTATCAGTTGCTATTTTGAAAAC
>CANGSR010000464.1 GCA_947456055.1 Chitinophagaceae bacterium | reverse complement strand
ATAAATGTCAAAAAGTACAAAGAAAAAAAGTGGAGTACACGAACCGGAAAGGGAAAGCTTTACCGGCAGACTGGAAGTGACGCGGAGCGGAATGGGTTTTGTAATAGTAGATGGCCTGGATAAGGATATACTGGTGAAAGCCGATAACCTGCATAATGCCCTGAATGGCGATGAGGTAAAGGTGACTCTTAGGAGCCATAAGGATAATAGTGCAAGGCTGGAAGGATATGTGACCGATGTGGTGAGGCGCAAGCAAAGTGAGTTTAGCGGCAGGGTAGAGGTGCATCCCCACTTCGCCTTCCTGTTGCCTGATAGTGATAAGGTGCCTGTGGATATTTATATCCCCCTGCACCTGCTGAACGGTGCCAAGGATGGTGATAGTGCCATAGGTAGGATTATAGAATGGACGGGCAAAACAAAGAACCCTGTAGGTGAGATTGTGAGCCTGCTGACCCATGAGTCGGTAAATGAGATAGCCATGCAGGGTCTGCTGGTGGAAAATGGTTTCCCACTGAGCTTTCCTGAGGATGTGCTGAAGGATGCTGAAGGATATACGGAAGGGGTGGATGAACAAGAAATATTGAAGCGCAGGGATATGCGTGATGTGCTCACCATGACCATTGATCCTATTGATGCCAAGGATTTTGATGATGCCCTATCTTATAAAAAGCTGGATGATGGCTATTACGAAATAGGGGTACATATTGCCGATGTGAGTCATTATATACAGCCTGACTCTGCACTGGATAAGGAGGCTTACCGCAGGGCTACCAGTGTGTACTTGCCCGACAGGGTTTCGCCAATGCTGCCCGAGCGCTTGAGTAACGAATTATGCTCGCTGCGACCTCATGAGGAGAAGTATACTTTTTCATGCGTGTTTGAAATTAACGATACTGGCAAGGTAAGGAAGCAATGGATAGGCAAAACCGTGATTCATAGCGACAGGCGCTATGCCTATGAGGAGGTGCAGGAAATAATTGAGGGTGCTAAGGGTGATAATGAGGAGGTGCTACACATAATGAATGGCATCGCAAAAAAACTACGGAGCGCAAGGTTCAAGAAAGGAGCCATCAATTTTTCATCGCAGGAAGTGAGGTTTAAGCTGGATGCAACAGGCAAGCCTATAGGCATTGTGATCAAAGAAAGTAAGGAAGCTCACCAGTTGATAGAAGAGTTTATGTTGCTTGCCAACAGGACTATTGCTGAATATGTGGGTAAGATAAAATTCAAGGGGGAACCTGTGCCCTTCCCTTATAGGGTGCATGATGTGCCCAATGAGGATAAGCTAAAAATATTTTCTTTGTTTGCGGCAAAGTTTGGCGTGAAGTTCGACCTGACAACTCCGGGAAATATTGCAAAGTCATTTAATGGCATGTTGGAAACAGTGCAGGGCAAGCCCGAACAGCATGTGCTGGAACAGTTGGGCATCAGAACCATGTCGAAAGCGGTATATACTACTGATAATATAGGCCACTATGGATTGGGTTTTGAGCATTATTGCCATTTCACCTCTCCCATACGCCGTTACCCCGATGTGCTGGTGCACCGTATTTTGCAGCAATGCCTGCAAAATGAAATTGTGCCCATAACCCACCTTGAGGTGCAGTGTCGCCATTGCAGCGACCAGGAAAGGCGTGCCATGGAGACCGAAAGGGCTGCTAACAAATACAAGCAGGTAGAGTTTATGCAAAGCTATGTGGGTGAGGATTTTGAAGCAGTGATAAGCGGGGTTGCCACCTTTGGCTTTTGGGCCGAGACTGTGGAGCATAAATGTGAGGGAATGATATCTATTACCAGTCTCCTCGATTTTGATGATTTTGAATTTAAGGAAAACGAGTATGCCCTGGTGGGCCATAGCACTGGTTTCAGGTTTGCAATGGGCGATAAGGTAAAGGTTCGTGTAGTATCAGCAAATTTGGATAAACGACAGATTGACTATGCCGTAATGGAACTACCCGCCACTACCCAAAGGCGCAGGCCCATACCTACATTCCAGGCCGAGGGCCGCTACAAATCAGGCCCTGGAAAACCGAAAGGCTCAAAGGGTGGTAAGAAGGTAGACCCTAAGGATAAGGGGAAGAGGAAGAAGAAGTAGGCGGTGTCTGAACCACTGATTGAAGCTGATTTTTCTGATAGAGCTGATGTTTTCTTTTAGCGGTTAATTTTAGTTCGAAAAACACCCATTAGTCTGACTGCGAAATGCGGTACTGGCAAATGGGTGTTTCTGTTATGGATAATGCCATTTTAGCTAGTGAATTTTTATATTCATACCATTCCCACCCACCCAAAAATAATACAACAATCCCCCTTCAAAATGTAAGACCCACCCAAACAGGTGAGGCTACCTTTACTTATTGTAAAAAATCATCCACAAATCAATAAGCGATGCCAAAAGATATTTTTATTAATTATCATATATCGGAGGGAGTGAAACTGGTAGGTAGCCCAAAGGAAATGATAGACCTGCTGATAACAGGGGATGAAGAGAAGGAATGGGCGGAGGATGTGTTGATTAATCATGGGTCTAAACATAAGCAGGTATTAACGGCCATGTTATTGAACCGCCTCTTTAAACTAGTACAAACCATTGAACACCAAACGGGAACAAAATTTATTATGCAGGAAGGATTTGAATTTACCAGCGAAAAGAACAAAGTATTGCCCATATTAATGCCATTGAATTTAGGTGCAGGATTAGATGTGGAAAAAATCATGAAAATAATTTCTCATACCCCCGAACATGAAGCTTTGGCCTATGCTATCTATATGCAGGTGGTGGAGTGGGCTATTAAATGTTCGCATAAGAATGGGGCGGTGTGATTGTTGGGTGTTGGCAGTTCTCAAATAAGACATCCCCCTTGCCCCCTTCGCTAACGCACATGGCTATCGCACAAAGGGGGAATGGCCGCGTCAAGATTATTGGGCTTTTCATCGTTATTGTGCTTTTTAGGTGGGTGGAATATTATTTATGAGGTAAATTATTTAGTGGGCAATAACTGCGTTAAGGTGCTTTTATAGTTAATGTGGAGTTTGAGTTTGTTTGGTGATATTAATATTTGAGTTTTTGTTGATTTTGAAAGCCTTAACCCTAATCTATGATTAAGAAAATTATCGTTTTTTTTATTGTACTGGCGCCCTTTTCCTGGGGTTGCAAGAATAATCAAAAACCTAAAGTGCCTAAGGAAAACCAGGTAGCAGGGGTGAAACTTGTAGATGTTGACCTGAGTATTAATAAATCTAATGCATATAATGATTTGTTTTTGGATAGTGGGGAGGTGGGGCAATTTATCAGGACCGAAAAACTGGATTATACTATTGCTATGGCCATCCGTAGTTTTTATTATACCCGGAATTTTGAATATGCATGGTTTGCAAGTACAGGCCTTATTGAGCAATCTATGAGTTTCAGAAGTCTGTATTCATCCGAAAATGATGCTGATTTATTTAATAAGTCACTGGAAAACCGGCTGGACAGGCTAAGAATGGAGGAGGATAGCACTATTGAGGCTAAAGACCCCTCGACTATAAAAACCGAATTGCAAATCACACAAAGGTTTGTGCAGTATGCCCTGAAAAACTATGTAAGCATGGGTATTAGCATAAATGCCCTGGGTAATTATATCCCTTCCAGAAGGAAGAACATCTTGGATATGGCTGATTCGGTTTTGGCTAATAATACGGTGAATAACAATTATGCCGCACTAAATGAGTCTTACAAAGCTTTGAAAGTCCCCCTGTTAAAATTCAGTGCAATAGCGAAGCGAGGTGGTTGGGCACCAATAGTTACTGAATCGAAAAAGCTAAAAGT
>CANGSR010000463.1 GCA_947456055.1 Chitinophagaceae bacterium | reverse complement strand
TCCCCATTAGGGCTGAAACCAGTAGGCAAGCCAATGAGAGGCATGATATCTGAGGGTACAAGCTTGCAAACTATTGATGGGCAGTTGCTGCTATTAAAAGCGGTGAGGCAGGTTTTCCAGGTGCCTGTTCTTGGGAACTGGTGTACCGGGTCTTTTTCTTCACTGTTTGTAATATCGCCAAAATCCCAGGAGTAGCGGGTAGCATTTACCGATAGGTTGGTAAATGTGGTTGGTATGTTAGGTGTAGGTGTTAGTGGCACAAAAGAGAAATTGGCTACAGGCCCTGAAAGTACTTTGATAACTTCCCTTATAGTGTCGGCCCCATTACAAGCACCCGGGTTTGAGGCAATCATTGTTACAGTATAGGTTCCTATTGCTTTGTAGGTATATGATGGGTCGGGGGAGGTTGATGTCTTACCATCGCCAAAGGTCCAGTAGGTATTAGTAATGTTAGTGGTGTTAACTACCGGTATAAATGGTGTACCCAGGCATAGGGAGTCTGGGATAGTAAAAGATGCCGATGACCTTAGTGAGTGAATGCGCACCAGGCCTTTTACCGTATCAGGAGTTTTGCACGCTACCGGGTTCGACATAATGAGCATTACTGTATAAACCCCTGTATCGGGGTAATGGTGCATTGGTGGGTTAAAACCTGTATAAGAAGTGCCATCGCCGAAATACCATGTATAGCTGCTTGGTGCACTGGTAATAGTAGTAGTAGATGTATTGATAAAAGTATCAAGATATGGCCCACAGCTATCGAGCAGTAGGGAGGTAAAGGATGGGTTAATGGCATTGGTATCAACATATATCACCAAATGGGTGGTATCGTTGGTTTTGAAGCAGGCATTTGAATTGGCCGCAGTGAGGGTAACAGTAAAAGAACCCGCACTTGTAAATACATGGGTAGGTGAGAATGTAGTGACAGTAGGAGAACCATCACCAAAATCCCAAACATAACTCAGTCCATTATTAGACAGGTTAGTGAAATTCACAGTAAATGGTGCGCAACCACTTGTATTGGGTGCCGCACTTACCACCGCATGTACAGGGCCAATATTGAAAGCTACTTTTAGTGCGGCTTCATTACAGTTTTGGCTCGAATCAACCATGCTCCAAACCCCTGATGTAGTAGGGAAGGGGTCGGGACATCCGCCAAGGCTTACATTTGTTCCTCCACAACTGGCACAAATGCCCTGGTAAATTATTCCTTTGCTGGAGAAACGGCTTGTGCCGCCATCCACATGTTCGCCTTCCCAAAGGGTGGCGCAGTTGCGGCCATAATAGGTGGCATACCTTAGTGAGGTCATATCAGGACCCAAAACAATAAAATAAAAATCACGTCCATCTGTAGTTCTTTGATAGCCATCTGTAGTAGTTTCCATACTATTACACTCACCCGAAAGTACACCTGCTATACCCAGATTACCACCCCAGCCTGAGATATAGACGTTATTGCAAGTATCCACAAGGAAGGCAACGGGAGAGATATTCGTGGTAGCTGATGGGCCAGAACCAAAAACAGTAGATATAAGGTCGGTAGAAAGGTCTGAATCGGTTTTCAGTACAAATTGGTTGGATCCGGGATTGGAATGCACTCCTGCCGTAACAGGGAAAGCCCCACCAAGCGATTGCCCCATAACATAAACACTATTATCACTGCTTACCTGTATGCCAAATACCTGGTCATAATTACTGGTACCTATATAGGTGCCTTTTAGTAGGTTATAAGGTGTAGTGTTATTGAATTTCAGTATGAAACCATCGGCCGTACCACCCTGGAAAGTGGTATGAATGGTGCCACCTGTTGTAGGGAAGTTGGGGCTATTAGTACCACCTGCTACATAAACAGCAGATTGTAAGGTGTCAAAAGCCAATACATAGCCTGCATCCGATCCGGAGCCACCTATATAAGTACTCCACAACAGGCTATTTAGTGCCGGGTTGAATTTAAAAACCAAACCATCCTGTAAACCTGATAATGTAGTTCTAATTGCTGTAGAGGTAGTAGGGAAATCTGTAGATTGGGTGCAACTGGCTACATAAATATTCCCAAGCTTATCTACCTGCACTTCACTACGTGAATCATCGCCATAGTTGTACTTCATTTCGCCATAAAAATATTCAGTGCTATCATAGTTTACCCCATCTTCGCCTGTTCCACCTATATAGGTTGATGCCACCAGGGCAGTACCTGTAGGGTTCATTTTTGTAACAATCATATCCCAGCCACCATGGTTAGTAGTTTGGTATGCACCTGCAGTTACCGGGTAATTTGTTGACCTTGTACGCCCTGCAATTACCAGATTGCCGTCCCTATCTACAATCATACTATGGGCATGATCGTTGCCTGCACCACCCAGGTAGGTAGCATATAAACGGTTTACAAGAGTTGCGTCATATTTTATTAGGGAAATATCGGCTGCATATGCATAACCGGTTGATGCCAGGGCATTGCCATACCCCCCGCCCCAGGTAATCTGGAATGCACCCGGGCTTACAGGAAATGTACCCCCATACTGAATGGTATTTACCAAGCCACCAGCATAAAAATTTCCGGCATCATCATAGGTGGCAGTATATCCCCAATTGTCGGCTGTAGAGCCGGTAAGGGTACATAAAACCACAACCGGGTCTACAATTAATTGTTGTGAATGGTCGTAGCCAGATGGGAAATAATAACTTAATACATTACCCACCAGCCTATATTCACAGGGTACTTCCACCCTGTTGTAGTTCACATATTGGTAGGCATAAGGTTTCATTTCTGTAACTGTGCCTGCTGTAGTAGAAACAACCAGGTTATTACCTTTTAGTCTTACACTATCCTGTCCTTCAAATTTCAACTTTACCTGGTTAGCATCAGCCTCGGGATGTACTATAAATTCATATTCAATATTGTTTTTGGCAGGATATACATTCAGATCAATACCACTATACAAATGATTGTAAGTGATATTCCTTACAGGGTGGATACCGGTTTTCCATTTTGATGAATCATTACCCAGGTAGTAGTTGTAATAAATTTGCTTTGGCTTTGAGTCGGTTATTTTTGGTTTTTGTGCCCCTTCAAAAGTTACCTTGTATGCATGGAATTTAAGTACAGGTTTCACCCTTGTCTGGCCATGGTGGTAATAATCAAGCTTATAATTATTGTCCACGTCTGATAATACATACCTGAACCCATCCTCTTCCAATAGGATATCACCAGCCTGCGTAGCAGCCTTATAATTGAACCATGTGCCCCACTGGCCTTTGTTTTCTACAAACTCTACTTGCGACTGTGCCAATAGGGTTTTATGAAAACACGACAGAAAGCAAAAAAGCAATATGTAACGTAGCTTCATTATTCAATAATTTATTAATTGAGTTAGTAAATTTAAGAATTTTCTCTTAAATCGGGAGGAAAAGGAAAAAAAAAAGTTAGAGAAAAATAAATTTATTAACCGGGCGCAATAATGGCATGTAGAAAGGAATCTAATTAAGGAAATATTAATGCCAAAGTGCAGAAAATTTCGGTATAGCTATATCAATGTCACTGTTTCTGGAATTCGTTGCTTGTTTTGTTGTTATAAATGATGGTATATTATATGGTTTTCAGCTTTACATCAATGGCTCTTCACTAAATAAAATCGTTGACTATTATCTCTTT
Organism: Chitinophagaceae bacterium; assembly: GCA_947456055.1. Lineage (GTDB taxonomy): Bacteria > Bacteroidota > Bacteroidia > Chitinophagales > Chitinophagaceae > Nemorincola. The sequence continues at coordinate 159 of CANGSR010000463.1, read as the reverse complement.
TTTGACTATTTTTGTAGATAATAGTCTACATTACTATGGAAAGTAAAAAACAAATCCTGTTTCCAAAGCACCAAAAGTTGTTTGAGCAGGTGGGTGAAAACTATAGACTGGCAAGAAAAAGACGGAAACTGACAATGCAGCAGGTAGCAGAAAGGGCAG
>CANGSR010000462.1 GCA_947456055.1 Chitinophagaceae bacterium | reverse complement strand
TGAATTATTCAAGACCAAGAGAATTTGAGAATTAACTGCAATTTAAGCAAAATTTTGTTGACTTTATAACTTTGTTGAAGCATTATTATACATTTCATTAACTAATTAGTAAAACTTAGATTATTTCTGGATTAAAGGCAATTTAATTATAAACTCAGTACCTACCCCAACTTCAGATTTAACCACAATTTGACCATCATGCTTGCTTATAGTGTTATACGCTATAGACATCCCTAATCCGGTACCCTCTCCCACTTCTTTTGTTGTAAAAAAGGGTTCAAAGATGCGTTTTTGGGTTGCTTCATCCATTCCTATACCATTATCGCTGATTTTTATATATACATAATCATTCACTAATTCGGTGGAAATGTTTAAAATACCTCCATGTTCACCATGAAATTTCTTTTTAACAGCATATATGGCATTTGACATTATATTCAAAAACACCTGGTTAAGCTTACCTGGATAACACTCAATTAACGGTATGCTGGAATAATTTTTCTCCAATTTGATCACATTATTCAACAAGTTATTAGTGATTACCAAGGTAGAATCCAGGCCCTCATTAATATCAGCCTTTTTAAGGGCATCCTCATCAAGCCTGGAGAATATGCGCAACCCTTTTACAATTTCGGCGGTACGGGTAGCACCTTCAGAAATGCCTGAAAGTAATTGCTCAATCTCCATCCTTAAATAGTCATAGTCTATTTCATTCTTATAGTCATCTATTTTCCTTTGTTTATCAGCCAGGCTTCCATTATCAGTAGCAAGGCTTTCCATAACTACTATTGCCTCAAATAGCACGTTAATATCTCTGTTTAGGGGCTTAACATTAGATGTAACGAAATTAATAGGGTTATTGATTTCATGTGCAATTCCTGCAGTTAGCTGACCAAGTGATGCCATTTTTTCAGATTCTACCAATTGGGTTTGGGCATCTTTTAACTCCATCATTGCCTTACTCAAACCATCATTAGATAATTTCAATTCAAAAGTGCGCTCATTAACTTTACCTTCCAATATCACATTTTGCTCACGAATAATCCTTTCATTTTCTTCCATGGCCAGGATTGCCTGGGCCTGGGATGCTTCCTTCTCCTTCCTGAAAATATTAATCTTATCAGCAAGTGCGAAAGATAGTAAAATGACTTCTAATGATGAACCTATGGTGATACTATAATTGGTTAAAACATTGTAAGGTAATATGCTTACGTCTTTAAGAACATAAATAATGATACCAGAAATCAGCGGAATCCATGCAATAACAAAAAACTGTGCCGGCCGGGAACCTTTTTTTGCAATATAAATAGATATACCCAGCATATAAAGAGAAACTATACCAGCAAATGCCTGAAGTATTGGATATACTATGAAATAATGTCCGGTAAATGTAAATAGGATTGCCAGAAAATAAATTGAATAAAGCAGGTAGGAAACCTTATCAATTTTGGGCAAAAAATCCTTTGTATGAAGGAATTTTCTAACAAATTCAAGTCCAGTAATATTAACGAGTGCAGTAAATAAAAAGAATGATTTAGTAGCAAAATAACTGCTATTGGGCCATAAAAACTGGAAACCATATCCTTCAATGGTGGTTTGGGTAAGGCCGACTATTAGAATATACAATACATAATATAGATAGATTGAGTCCCTGACTGTAAAATATATAAATAGATTATAGAAAAACATCACAAATATTATTCCTATAAATATCCCATAAAGGAGGGTTTTGCCCAGATTATTTTTTATGATTTCATTTTTACTGCCTATAAAAATGGGTAGCATCATCTGCTTGGACGTTTTTATAGACAGGTAATAATCAATAGTAGAGCCATAGGGAACTTTTAATTCATAAAGAAAATTATGGTCTATGATCAGTCGATTATTAAAGGGAAAATCCTCACCTGAAGTATTAACCAAATAGGAGCCATTTTGTGGATAATAAAATTGGACCTCATTAAGAATAGGCTGGGCCAGTTCAAGTGTAAGTGCATCTTCCTTGCTTCGGTTTGTAATTGAAATATGTATCCACATTCTGGAATTTTTCAATAATCCAAAATTGGGTACATTGTACTCACTTCGCTTAAATAATTGGGGGGAGTTTTTAACCTGCTCAAAAGAGTACGCATTATTTGTATCAACAAAAAAGTCGATAGATTTTCCTATAGCATTGATTTTGTGGTCATTCTGAAACAGGACCTGTGCTTTGCAGAAAATTGCACAAAAACAAAATAACACTATTATAAAAACTCTCTGCATATTTAAATTTACTTTTAAAACTCAAATAATGAAATCCCTATTGCCACGTAAGTGTAAAAATCAAGATGCAGAATCAATTGATTCGAATTTTTCTAATACCAGATGATATTGGAGTTTCACCTCACGCTTTCGGTAATTTTCAATTCGTTCAGTAATTGGATTAGCCCTTAACTGCATAATTGCGTCAAATTCCTCAGTAGAAGCACCAGAAAGGGTAGCTACATCATTGAGAATCATAAATGTAGCTACCAGGTCTAATTTAGGGTAATAAAAGGTGCCATTGTTACCAACCGCAGTTTCTATTTCATAACCCAAATTTTGAGCAAGACTAACAGTATATGGAGCACAAAGTGCGAATAATGATTTAAGGCCAAGTTGGGTAGATATGGTGACTGCTGCACGTGTTAAAAAGACGGCACCGATACCTAATCCCGCTACTTCCCGCGAATTCCACAAACCGCAAATTTCGCCGGTACCCTCAGGAATATGGCTATTGATGACATCTACAACCTTGGGGTCTAGATAATTAGTTGCAGATTCGATAGGCAGTCTGTGATCTTTTGTAGCTATATGAACCCTTGCACCACCTAAAACCCTACCATCATCCATGTCTTCAACAATAATCACGTATACGTTTGGATTAAACATCCATTCGTTATTAGCTGATGAAAGTTTGGTTACGCCAATATTTTCCAATACATGGGTATGTCCTATAATGAACTTATGACATGAATCGGGGTCATCTATTGCTCTATATAACCTTAGCTTTATCATCTAACCGAAAAAAAGTGAAAAGGTAAACTTTTTTTTATCTTTTTTTGTGCAAACTAAACCCACCAATAGTTCTAAATCAATCAAGAAATAAAACTTTTTTTAGAGGGCGTCTTAATGCCCGCTCTTTTGGTTGCTCTGCAAAAAACAATCTAAAAATAAATACTGGATATCTGTTTTCCGGAAATTGCAATAGCTCATTTAAGCTATTATTTATTTTGGCTAATTCGGCTTGCTCAAATGTATTAAAATCAGATTTTTCATGGGCATTAAAGCGGCTAAGTAAGAAAATAGCCTGGGATACGGGTTGGAAAGAAATACCGAGATGATTGGCTTCGAGCCACACCCGCTCGACTACCCTACCACCCTGTAAAAAACTATATGCATCATTTCCATTCATACTTACAACCGCTAAACAGGATGCGGTCATTAATGGTTTCCTGGAAATCTTTTTAAAACCTGTACCTTTTTCCAACTTATTGAGGAATTCAACAGCTGCAGGGTCTCTGGCAATTTGTAGACCCGCCTTCTCGCTATTGGTCATATTTAACGTATTAATATCCATTCCATCTTCTGAAGCTTCAGTTTGGAATTTGCTGAACCTCAATTCCCTTATAAAGGTATCAAAGTGTCCACGTGGATTCAATAATCTTACTCTTTCGGCACTGGTAAGTACATCAGTGAGTTCTGTGATCGAATTTATATCTTCAAATAAATGTAGTTGGGCTCCTGGTATGGAACTAGTAACACTTGTTAGCGCTTGCTTATCAATATCCGAAATCAAT
>CANGSR010000461.1 GCA_947456055.1 Chitinophagaceae bacterium | reverse complement strand
ATCAGAAAAAGTGCTAGCTATATAAATATTACATTGATCATCCAATGCAATACCTCCAAATTTAATGCCCACTATACCGCCTGGATTACAAGTAGAACCATTAATTAAATGAATAACGTTACCATTACTATCTGTTTTCAAAATGAAATAACAAGGCTTTCCTATAATACCTGGATTAAATATAGTTTGGCTCCCCCAAGTAATACTTGAACTCGTGTAATAACCAAAATAATATATATTTCCAAGCGCATCTGTTGTCAGATCAATTGGATATGACTTTCCACTATCTGCAATTACCCAAATAAGGTTACCGGAAGAATCCATACGTCCAATAATAGACTGCTCATTGCGATTATAGAAAATATGAAGCCCTATACATACACTATCAGCAGCATTTAACCCAGCAAAATAGATATAATTTGGCTTTTTGGCACTAATTAAAAAGCCCTCCACAGCACCATGTGGACCTAAAGAACAATCAGAACCGAATCCATGTGCCCATTGCCAGCCCTGCCCATGGCTAACAACCGATAATAAAAGAAGCAAGGAAATAATTAGCTTTGCCATCATGAACAAATTAAATAAATCAAAGATAATGATTTTCCCACTAGTCGGTTCCCTTCATATAGTCTAATCCACACACAAAAAGCCCGGTCAAAAAACCGGGCTTCAAAAAAAATATTTATAATTACTGCATTGTCCCTAGTTTCTTAAGCATACGGCCATGCTCACGTAGGGCGTAGATAAAGTTGGGCATTACAATATAAGGCACACCATATTGCTCGGCTGTTTTACGCACTATCTTGGCTATTTGTGGGTAGTGCACATGCGAGATGTGCGGAAACAGGTGATGCTCTACCTGATAGTTTAATCCACCTATAAACCAATACATCAATTTGCTCTTTGGTGAGAAATCAGCAGTATTCATCAATTGGTGGATAGCCCAGTTGTTTTCAATTTTACGGTCATCAGTAGGCAAGGGGAATTCAGAACTTTCTAATACATGCGCTAATTGGAAAATGCATGAAAGACCAAGACCAGCTGTAAAATGCAAAATAAAGAAACCCGCTACTACCGAATACCAAGGCATACCAGAGAAAATCAAAGGCAATACCAATACATAACCAAAATAGATAACCTTGTAAATAGTCAACTCTATAAGGGCATTCTTAAGGGTGATCCTTTCCTTTTTCAATAATCCCTTTTCTTCATACTGAAACAGTAGGCGGTAGTCTTTATAAGTTACCCATTGCAGGGTAAGCAGGCAATACAAAAACCAGGCATAAATATGCTGGTAGCGATGCAAAGGTAATTTCTTGGCATGTGGTGAAAACCTCATCAACCCACCTACTTCGATATCCTCATCCAGACCTTCGATATTAGTATAGGTATGGTGCAGAATATTGTGCTGTATCCTCCAGGTAACATCATAGCCACCTACCACATTTACCAGGTCGCCTACTACCTTATTCACCGTTTTATTGCCTGAATAAGAACCGTGGTTAGAGTCGTGGTGCACGCTACAGCCTATACCAACCATGCCCATACCCATAAGGAACCATAAACCATAAAACAGGCCTGCACTTGCAGCACCTACTCCGGTAATGATTAAAATATTGGGAACAAAGAACAGTGCCAGCATGGCTACTGTTTTCCATCTTAGTGCTCTGTTGCCGGTTGGGGCTATATTATTTTCTTTAAAAAACTCGTCAATATTCTTCTTCAATGCATCGTAAAAACCATCTCCTGTCTTTGATGCGAACTTTACTATATTTAATTTACTCACTCGTGTATCTATTTAAAAAAATGTGTACAAATATAATCAATAAAAACCGTAACTCATAAAGATTTATCCACAAACGAATTCAGGCTTGTGAAATTTAATATTGGATTGCACTATAAATGTCTCACATTGTTAAAACCACGCTATTGTTCTTAAGCCACCTAAAAGCTAAATCAATGAAACAATGCCTAATATTACTGAAGCAGCAATCCCCCTTTGTGCGAAAGCCATGTGCATTTGGGAAGGGGGTTTGGGGGATGTCCCCTTTTACAATTAAAATTTATCCCAATATTTAGTCCTATACAACATCCTATTACTAAAAAGTCCCCGACAAACGCCGGGGACATTTTACAAATGAATATTCAATGTTTTTTTATAAACTCAATTATTTCAAAGTACTCAATTTGGTAGTCATTTCTTTAGACTTGTCCATTTTGTTCTGGAATGCATAAATATCCTTTAATGCCATAACTGTAGCCTTGTATGAAGCCATATCTTCACCCTTCAGGGCCGACTCGTTGGCTGAAGAAATACTGTAAGATTTCTCTAAATAAGGAAGTGCCTTATTGAATGTAGCATCCAGTTTCACTTTTAATGCATCATATTTTTTGTTATCAGCTTCAGTAACACCAGTGATAGCCCTCATCTGGTCATTAATTTCCTTAGCCTGGTTAAAATAGAATGCACCAAAGTTGTAGTTATAGCTTAGGTTTTCAGGAGCAATCTTTACTGCTTTTGTAAATGCATCTTCAGCTTTTGTAGATAATTCGGCAGCATTTGATGGCTTAGGGGTGCCATTAGCCATTGAAGAATAGGTAGTGGCAATATTGAAGTGGATATCAGCATTGTTAGGTTCGCTGACTGCTGCTTCTTCCAGTTTCTTAGCCAGGTCATCCATTTTACCTGATTTGATATATGAGTTCAACTCACTATTACGAATGGTAACATCATTAGGATATGCCTTGCGACCCTCTGCAATAGTAGCTGCAGCTTCAGTAGTATTCTTGGTTTGGTTATAAGCGTCTATCAGGCACTCATAAACTGAAGGAGATTTAGTAATATCATTGTTCTTTACTTTAACCAATAATGGGATAGCCTCCTCATATTTGTGCTGGGTATAAGCACTATTGGCAAGGATTAGACTTGCGTTGGCAGTCATAGTATCAAAAGCCTTCACTTTTGGGAATTTCTCAAAACGCTTCCCGCCATTAAGGTCATGTACCTTAATTACATTCTTAATCAGGTCAGCCGACTCTGAATACCTTTTTTCATTTTTGGTATCATTATACACTTTCACTGCATCATTATAATAGCAGTTAGCACCCAAAAACAGAATACCGTTTACATTATCTTTTTCATAATCAGGTTTCAGTTCTGCCAGTTTCATCAACGCCTGCATTCCCTCATTATTCAGGTTAGTACCCTTATACCTATCAGACCCTTGCTTACCCTGTGAATTTTCGTATTTCAAACGCTCCACCAATAAGGCCATATACACTTCACCTTTTACAAAGAGTGCCTTTGGTTTTTCATTGGTTTCAGGACTAGCCATAGCCTTATCAATGTTTTCCTTAGCCTCATCAAGGTTGTTGGAATTCAATGCCATGTTAGCTGAGGTCACATATTTATCCTGAGCCATACCTGTCATAGAAATACCCAGAAGCGAGAAAATAATTACTGCCTTTTTCATTTATTTATTGTTATGGTTAATAATACACTTATTAATATTACCCATGCTGTGTAATTCAACACAGAATGGACTAACTGAAAATTAAATTACCAATCGTTCAAATCAACAATCATGCCGACCACACCTATCAATTCTACTTTAACCTTTGTTTGGCTAGCCATGATAACTACTCTGTTACCGGTGCTTCACCAGCCTCATTGCTGCCTTCGGTTGTTTCACCTTCAGTCTCCCCGGTGCCTGCTTCGCCTTCAGCACCTTCTTCTGCACTTGCTTCTTCTTCAGTATCCTGGTCATTTATTGAAGCTATTGCTGCTATCTTATCACCTTCGTCAATGTTAATCAACTTAACACCCTGGGTAGCCCT
>CANGSR010000460.1 GCA_947456055.1 Chitinophagaceae bacterium | reverse complement strand
GTGGCATCAAAAAGCTTGTTGACATGGGAGCCAATAATATAATCACATTGACCCACAAGGGAATCTACAGGTAGGTTATTGAGTATACCGCCATCCTGTAGTTGGTATTTGCCAATAAATATGGGTTCGAAAATTACCGGTACTGAAGCCGAGGCTATTATTGCATCGAACAAAGGTCCTTTTGAAAAAACAACTTCTGTGCCAGTTATAATATCGGTGGCATTAATGAACATAGGTGTTTTCAATGCATCAAAATCATCTTTTTTTATCAGGCTTTCCAGCGATTTCCTTAGGCTATTCATAGTGAATAGACCGCTTTTTTGCCATGCTATATTGGATATTCCAAAATAGGATTGGTCTTTAAATTCCTCGAATATAGCATCGGCATTATATCCGGCAGCATATAGGCTACCTATAATGGCACCTGCACTTACCCCGGAAATTACTGAAATATTTACTCCTAGTTCATCTAGTGCTTTGAGTACACCCAAATGGGCACCGCCCCTTGTTCCGCCACCAGATAATACCAGACCTATTTTCTTCATTACCTTTATTTATGTGCTACGAATAATGGTACCTCGTGGTCGTGGATAACTTCACTGATAAAGCTTTTCTTAAACATTTCGGAGAATGCAGATCGGCCATAAGCACCAGCCACCAATAGGGTATTGCCATAGTCGTGTATCCATTGCTCAAGGTCTTTTTTGGGGCCAATTTTTAATTTGAATATCGAGAAATGTTCAAAATAGAGTGCTGATAATTCTTCAATATACTTATGTTCGGGTACGCCTTTTTCGGATGTGTTAAAATAGACCAATAAGGCATGGGTGGAACGGAATTCGGGAAAGAGGTAGGCAAATTGCTTGATCGCATAAACCGATTGCTCGCTGCCATCGTATGCCAGAATGATGTTTTTGGGAGCCTTGTACTCACCAGGTATCAGCACTACAGGGCATTCAGCCTTGTGCAACACATTGGTAATATAGTCTTCCTGGGTTTCAGTGCCGAGGTTTGAATAGAAGCTAGTACTGCTCAGAACCAAAAGGTCGGCAAAACGGGTTTCTTCTTTTACCTTAGTTACAATATGCTGGTCGAAGTCCTTATGAATTGAAAATCGAATATTGTTTTCTATACATAGTTCCTTGAAATGGGCGATGTTTTTATTCAGTACATCGTGGTCTACTTCATGCACCTTGGTGACATACATTGGTCCGGCAGGCACGGCACCAAATGAATAAAGGAGTTCAACGTAATCAATAGAAGGTAAAAACAAACCTACCAACATGATAGGTTGGCTGCTATTCATCTGTTTTACAAACTCAAATGCTGATGTGGAGAAATGTTGTCCATCAAAAGCAAGCAGAACCTTTTTCATAATAACATTTTTGGTAAAGTTAAGCTATACTGGAACGTATATGAATGACATGGGTCATTATATTTTGTAATTTCTGTCACCCTACATTTATATGGTCACCCTAATTTTGTACTCTATTTATTAATGTCCAGTTCAAACAGGATTATCGTAATTTTGATAATCAATAAAATATATTAATGAAGATATCATTTCATGGTGCAGCCCGCACAGTTACGGGCTCGAAGCATATCATACATATTAATAACGGTAAAAAAATATTGCTGGATTGCGGCATGTTTCAGGGTATGGGAAAGGATACTACTACCCTGAATAGTGAATGGGGATTCGACCCCAAGGAGATTGATTATGTAATCATCAGTCATGCGCATATTGATCATACCGGCTTATTGCCCCGGTTGGTGAAGGATGGCTATAAGGGTCATATTATTTGTACCCCGGCTACTGCTAGCCTTGCCAAGTTGTTGCTGGTTGATTCGGCGCACATACAAGAGGCAGATTTGAAATATGTAAACAAGAGACGACTCAAAAGCGGTGAAGAACCCTATGAACCATTGTATACCGAAGAGGATGCATTGAATGTTTATCCATTGTTTGATACCGTGCCCTATAATGAGCATTATATGGTAGCCCCAGGTATAGAATTGATGTTTACGGATTGTGGTCATATACTGGGTAGTGCAGCTGTGAACCTGAAAATAAAGGAGAATGGGAAAGAGATAAGGCTAACCTTTAGTGGTGATGTAGGTGCATATAATGATATGATTCTACGCAAACCACAACCATTCCCTCAAGCGGATTATATATTAATGGAGTCGACCTATGGCGACAGGCTACATGAACATAGTATTGCCACCAGCGACAGATTGCTGAAATTTATAGTAGATACATGCCTTAAAAAGAAGGGTAAACTGATTATTCCCGCTTTCAGCCTGGGAAGGACACAGGAGGTATTGTTTATGTTAAATAAGCTGGAGCTTGAAAACAGGCTACCTCCACTTACTTATTATGTGGATAGTCCACTGTCTATTAAGGTGACTAATACAGTTAAGAAATATCCTGATTTATATAATGCTACAGTGCAGCAATTGCTGAAAAGGGATGAAGATGTATTTGCTTTCAAGGGATTGGAATATGTGGAGAAGGTGGAGGATAGCATAAAATTGAATGACATGGCTACACCTTGTGTTATCATATCAGCTTCAGGAATGGCTGAAGCGGGTAGGGTAAAGCACCATATTGCCAATAATATAAGCGATAGGCGGAATACCATACTTTTTACCGGGTATTGTGAGCCCAACTCATTGGGAGGCAGATTAAAGAAAAAGCCTGAAGAAGTGAAGATTTTTGGGAAGTCGTTTGTTGTAAAGGCTGATATTGATGAAATAGCCAGCCTGAGTGCCCATGGTGATTATGGTGACCTGTGCCAGTGGCTATCCTGCCAGGACCCATCTGAAGTAAAGCAAATATTTCTGGTTCATGGTGACTATGAGTCTCAGGTGCCTTTCAGTGATAGGTTAATCAAAAAAGGGTTTAGGGATGTGTATATACCAAAGCAGCATGAAATGGTTTCGTTAGTATAAAGTCTTTTTTGGTAGATAGTAGTTAGTACTTAGTAATTAGACGGATTTTGAATAGTAAAAGGTAGATAGTAGATAATAAATAGTAGATAGTAGATAGTAGATAGTACATAGTAGTTAGTAGATAGTAGTTAGTAGATAGTAGATAGTCAAGCGGGAGTATAAAGAATATAGAATTTGTGATAGATTAATTGAAATAATCTGTGATAGATTAATTGAAATAATCTGCCACTTTCTTTCTGGGATATAACTAAATACTATCTACTATCTACTAAGTACAAACACAAATATTTTAAACGAAAAGGAATAAGGTTCATGGAATTGGTATATAAGACGGCGGAAGAGGCTGTAATGTTGGTGGAAAGTGGTAATAGGGTGTTTTTGCATGGTAGTGCTGCTACTCCGCTTAAGTTGATAAATACCCTGCTCAAAAGAGCAGGGCAGATAAATAATGTGGAATTGGTTTCTATTAGTACTTATGGTAAAATAGATTGGGACCACCCAGAAGTTTTGAATAATTTTTATTGGAATTCTCTGTTTGTATCTGAAAATATAAGGGGGTGGGCTAATTCGGAATATGGGGGCTATGTGCCGGTTTTTCTTAGTGAAATTCCCCAGCTATTCAATAAGGGCTACCTGCCGCTGGATGTAGCTATGATACATGTTTCTCCGCCTGACGTGCATGGGTATTGCTCGTTAGGTACTTCGGCTGATATAGCTATAAGCGCTGTGAGGAATGCAAAGAAAATAATTGCCCAGGTTAATCCACGTATGCCAAGGGTATTGGGACATGGTACGGTGCATGTAAGCCAGTTTGATGCGATGATATGGGAGGAGGCAGAACTCTATGAGGTGGATTATTCAACCAAGGTGGATGATGTAGCCATCAAGAT
>CANGSR010000459.1 GCA_947456055.1 Chitinophagaceae bacterium | reverse complement strand
GCTATGCCTACGATGAAATAGGCAATACCACCAAAGACCTGGTGAGCGGGCAGGATACCATAGAGTGGAACCTCTACAACAAGGTAACCTACGCGGTGAATAATGGCAATAATAGTTCCCTATACTTTGCCTACAATGGGGCCGGCAACAGGGTTTATAAACGGTACGATAAAGAAGTAAATGATCTAGGTCGTGATTCATTAATAACCAGGACCGATTATTATGTGCATGATGCACAGGGCAATATATTGGCTATATATCATGGTAATGAAGTTGCCACAGGAAGTTCACATACTACATTGGCATGGCGGGGCAGTGATTTTTCCCTGGCAGAGCACGAAATATATGGCAGTAGCCGACTGGGTAGTAAAGGCTATTACCCCGACCAGGTGGGTATATCAAATAGTGTGAGTGGCCAATCTGATACTACCTTGCTATGGTCGCCTCAGCCATGGTATAGCCTTGAGTACCAGGACCTGATAAGGGCTGACAGTACCGATGTGAATGGCAATGAACTGAAAACCGGCAACTATGCCCGCCATATAATAGGTCAGAAGCAATATGAGCTTACCGACCATCTTGGCGATGTGCTGGCCACCATAAGCGACAAGCGGGCAAATGATAGCCTGGCAGGTCTACATTTACTAGGTGCTATAGATACCGTAGCTTCATGGAAGCCGGTGGTGGTAAGTGCTACCGACTATTACCCCTTTGGTATGCAAATGCCCGGCCGCTCTATCGCCGATGAAAGTACCCATTGCTTCTATACCAGCTATACCGAAACCATACCCTATTTCACCAGTATTACAGATACCTTTGTGGTGTCGCCACCACCATATAATGCTATTGGAAGTGCAACCGTTTACCCTACTGGATCATTCCTATATGTTAATATTGCTGCTCCAGGTGATGGGGTTGCTATACATGTAAATGGATTGTATGTAGGTGTTCCACAAACCATGTATCTTGATATTGATGCCTGCCCTCTGTCCAGTACATTTACTATATCATCTGGCGGTATGATAGCTTCTAGTTCTATAACTTCTGCGATAGGGCCTTTTACTCAGGCATTGACATTTACCCCGGGAGCTGATACCGCATGTGTATCAGTAACAGGAAGTGGGACCGCATTTAGATTATATAGCATAACTTTACCCCGTGTAGATAGCTTTATACTTAGAGATGCTGTAGCTCTAGTGTGTAATGAAGACCAGTATCATTTTGGGTATAATGGTCAGGTCAAGGATAATGAATGGGCTGGGGTGGGGAATCATTTAGATTTTAAGTTTAGAGGATATGATGCGAGGCTTGGAAGATTTGGGAGTGTTGACCCACTAGCAAAAAAATATCCATGGAATAGCACTTATGCTTTTGCTGAAAATGATGTTATTCGTGCTAGGGAATTGGAAGGATTGGAGAAATATGTTGTTAGACAAATAAGAGATGCAAACGGATATATTACGAAAATCTCAATATCGACAGCAAAAGATGTAACAGGTAACATGATTAATCAGAAGCTTGTGATTAATGGTGTAGACTATAAAGAAAAAGATGTGTTAGTTATCGACAAGTTTGTAGATGGAACCAATAAATATAAAGGGACCGATAAGTTTAGTAGAATACAAAATAAGGTAAACGAGAATGGCGCATCTGAGACGCACTCCATTGCGGGAATCCAATATGGTGAGAATAATGGCATTGATGATAGGCATAAAGCGAATTTGACTACAACCGAATCCGATGTTTCAGCATACATTATACCTTTTGTTGTGCAAGGCTGTGGGGAAGAAGGTCGTGGCCGAATTGCAGCGATGATAAATGGAACTAATCCCAGCGTCCCTGTTGATGAGTTTAAATATGAAGGTAAAAAAACAAAAGAAAAAACTGATCCACATTTAACCGAAACAGGCAAATCAAAAGAAATACAGTCCACAAAAAAAACTGGCACCGAAAAAATCAATACAATTTACTACAAATAAATTATTAATAATTAATAAATTTTTTATGAAAATCATATTTTTAATGCCAATATTCTATTTGGTTCACGTTTTTGAAATTTGCATTATCGATATATTTGTGACTATCGATAGCATAGATAATTCACATTATGAATATTGTTTCCATAGAAAAAGCATAAAAGAAGGTGATTTTCTCGAAAAAATAAGAGATAGAGTTTTTGTAAGGGGGGTTATAACTGATTGTCGCGGTGCTATGACTTTTATCTTAGTTGACTCAGTGGAAAAAATTCAAATAAAAGGAGAGTTTTTGAATGGATTGGACACATTGAAAAGTCAAGGATTGATTGTCAATCCCATTGACGGGAGTGAAAACATGCAAATAATCAAATCCTTCCAACCTATACCTACAGGCATATGGGTGTACAGAGATTTAAGTGGGAACATTTTAGGTAAAAAGAAATATTTTAAGGGGGCGCCTAAACTTTATTATGATAGGTAGTGGCCCGATACATAGAATGTAGGTAAGCCACCGTATATCGCTATTGGAAGTGCAACAGATTCCCCGACGAGACTATTCCTATATGTTGATAATGCTATTCTCGGTGATGGTGTTGCTATACATATATATGGGCTTTATGTAGGTGTACCATAAACTTTGTATTTACATTTTGATGCTTGTCCTAGGTCTAGTACATTTACAAATACACCTGGAAGTACTGGGCCATTTAGATAAATTAACACAAATTTATTTCCAGATAAAAGGTAGTGCCATTACCATTTGATTCAGCCCATACACGTCCGATATGAGCATCTACAATTAGTTTAACGGTATAAAGACCATAACCAGTACTATCCACATTTATTTTTACAGAATCTTTTCCACGCCCACCCTCTTTGAATAAATTCTTCATATCCTCAGTACTTATGCCAACACCAGTGTCTTTTACTGAAAATAATATTTTTGAATCTTTAGTTTCGAGAGCAATCGATATTTTTCCTTTCAATGTATACCGGATTGCATTTTCGATAAGATTACGCACAACTTCAGTCAACCAGAAATTATCCCCGGTTGTCGTGAATGAACCTTCAGAGTAAAATGTCTCCATTTCAAGATTTTTCGCAATTGCCGCAGGCTTCTTTTCCTCAACAACCCTTTCCACAATTGCCTTGAAATCCAAAAGTTTCATATCATATTTAATTGTTCCTTTTGACAGGTTGGCTGCATTCAATACTAGGTCAACAGTGGCAACACCTTCATTATCAGAATCAAGGCCACGTTTTGCCAAATTAATCAGCATAGGTGGTAGTTCGCCAAATGTTCCGTTGTTCATTTCAGAAAACACAGCTTTTGACCTGGCGAGCACTCCTTTGATTTTATGAGTAATAAGATGTGTAAGACTTTCACGTTGGTTCAATGTGCTTTGAAGATCGGCAGTTAGTTCTTCAAGATGTTCACGCTGCAATATTTCTTTCTTAACACTTTTGATAAGTAAATGACCAAGGATAAATACAAATAGGAGTGTGAAATATACTACTAAGTGTACATTTTGGATTTTGCGGATAAATGCCATGGAAAGAACCAAAAATCCAAGTGAAAATACCAAAGCCTGAACACCAAGAATTTTTATATTGAATGTTTTGAATCGGACTATTATATAAGAAAGGAACCCACTAGTCCAAGCTTTATGCTTGGTCTAGTTTCTTGCAAGCATCCGCTTGCGACAAAGCTAATACATGATTCAGGGTATTCTTGATAGTATAATTGTTCCCGTTGGGGAAACAAAACAACCTTATATCCTTCGCGATGAAACGCCATGAAATGGCATAATTTTATAGCCCATGGCATCGCCATTAGAGGCATTATTGGTCAATAATGTGGTTCCAAAT
>CANGSR010000458.1 GCA_947456055.1 Chitinophagaceae bacterium | reverse complement strand
GGTAATCCATTTGGTATCATTTATAATCCTCATTTTGCATTACCCTAAAAATTTACTCTTGAATTTTAGGCATTTTGAGCGTAAATAAAATTACTGGTTTGAATTACTTCGTTTGGGTGTAAAGATGTAAATGTTTAATCTAACGATTAGTAAAATGACAATAATTGAAAGCCATTGGTAGTCTTTCCAAACGTAATGCCATAATAGAGTAATTGCCAATAGTGACAATACAATGGAGGTGGTGCAATAAATCATTCTGAGATTGGTCATAGCGCTTAAATATTAGAATGAAGTAATTATGAGATTTGGTAATTGCTATTCTAGGAGGCATATAATTGTTGATAAGTTGGCAGTAGTAATGAAAATTAAGTTAATCAGGGTTTAAGCATTTATACACGTGTGTGACTATTTTTAATGAACCAAACTTATCGGTTTTCTATTTATTGTGTTACTTTTGTACTCCCCAAAATATAATTATGCAATTTCTGGATTTTGAAAAGCCGCTTGAAGAATTATATGCCCAGCTTAATAAGCTTAAGGAAATAGCATCTAAAAACAAAGTGGATGTTTCTAATAGTATCCGTGAGCTGGAAACAGCTATTGAAACTACCCGGTCTAAAATATACCAGAACCTCACTCCATGGCAGCGTGTTCAGTTGAGCCGCCACCCTGAGCGTCCGTATACATTATATTATATAGAGAAGGTATTTACCAATTTCATAGAGCTTTATGGCGACCGACAGGTAAAGGATGATAAGGCAATGGTAGGTGGAATGGCTGAGTTGGATGGCGAACCAGTAATGGTGATAGGACACCAGAAGGGTATTAATACCAAGATGCGCCAGATGCGTAATTTTGGTATGGCTAATCCAGAAGGTTATCGTAAGGCATTAAGGTTGATGAAAATGGCCGAGAAATTTAATCGCCCTATCATTACCTTAATTGATACTCCGGGTGCTTTTCCTGGACTTGAAGCTGAAGAGCGTGGCCAGGCTGAGGCAATTGCCCGTAACCTGTATGAAATGGTGGGCATGAAGGTGCCAGTAATATGTGTGATTATTGGTGAAGGCGCATCAGGTGGTGCATTGGGTATTGGTGTAGGCGATAAGGTGGCAATGCTTGAAAATACATGGTATTCGGTAATCTCTCCAGAGTCTTGTTCTTCAATTTTATGGCGTAGCTGGAATTTTAAGGAAAAAGCTGCAGAGCAATTGAAATTGACATCAACTGATATGAGTGGATTTGGGTTGGTGGATGATGTAATTCCTGAACCATTGGGTGGTGCACATTCTGACCATGAAAAAATGGCAGAGACACTAAAGGAATACTTAATTACTACTATAGCTGAACTAAGTGCCATTGACCCTGAAACACGCATTAACCAGCGTATAGAAAAACTTTCAGGTATGGGCTTCTATGATGAATTGGAAGAAGTACCCAATACAGAATTGAGTGAAGCATTAGCCGAAAATAACTAATCAACGAACCCATATTAGGCAGTTCTTCATTTGTATAAATTATTTCAATATTCACCTGCTTTTAGACAGATGGATTTTGACTTTATCCTAATGTCTTTATACTTTCTACTATATACTTTCTACTAAACTAACTAATAAAATAAATAGACGTGACACTTAAAGGCACAGGCGTAGCACTCGTAACCCCGTTTCATACTGATGGAAGTATAGATTTTGCTTCCTTGAATAAATTGGTGGATAAGACTATCAAGGGTGGGGTAGACTTCCTTGTTGCACTTGGTACAACAGGTGAAACGCCGACCTTGTCCTCAGATGAGAAAAAGAAAGTACTTGCTGCGGTAATAGAACATAATAATGGAAGGGTGCCGGTTGTTTGTGGCATTGGTGGGAACGATACTGCTGAGGTGGTACGTTTGTTGCATGAATATGATTTAAGCGGGGTAACTGCAATATTGAGTGTGGCACCCTATTACAACCGTCCTACACAGGAAGGTATTTACCAGCATTTTAAAGCAGTTGCTTTGGCTACAGATAAGCCAATTATACTTTATAATGTACCAGGCAGAACTGGAAGTAATATCCTACCAGCCACTGCATTAAGGCTTGCTGCTGATTTCAAAAATATAGTATCAATAAAAGAGGCAAGTGGCAGCATTGTGCAGGCAATGGAGCTGATAAAGAACAAACCAGCCGATTTCGTGGTGCTTTCCGGGGATGATAATCTGGTACTGGCACAAATGGCTATCGGGATGGAAGGGGTGATTTCAGTAGCCGCAAATTGCTTTCCAGTTGAATTTACCGAAATGGTGAACCTGGCTATGGTAGGCAAATACGAAAAGGCAAGAAAAATTCATTATAGGTTACTGGATGGTTTAGACCTGCTTTTTGTAGAAGGAAATCCCCCAGGTGTGAAATGTGCATTGAATCACATGGGTATTTGTGAGAATGTATTCAGATTGCCTGTTGTGCCTGTAAGCGAGGGTACTAACAAGAAGATAGGTGATTTTATTAAGACACTTTAGTATTACTGATCGTACAGTTGAATTGATAATTATTAAAAGCAGAAATGATGTCGCCGCATGGTTGACATCATTTCTGCTTTTAGAGAATATGTATTCTTTTTTATCCCCTTCGGCTGTACAAAAACTTTTGAACACGTTAAGGCTATATACCCCAAACTCATTTAAATGCAATGTTCCAAAAAAGTGTTTTAACTTTTAACCTTTAACTTTTACCTTAATTATCCGGCGCCCCCAAGTGTATCCATCTTAAGATAGTATTCCGCTTACACGAATCTAGTATGTAAGTAGGTGGCATAGGCAATGCACCTACACTATGAAGGATGCAATGATATAATTTTGATCCATAAATGCCATCTCCCCTAAATCCATTTTCAAGGTAGTTTTTGAGTGATGTGAAATCTTCAAGATCAAGTCCGCCACTAGCAGTTACAGCTGTGCCATGGCAGCTGTAGCAATTAGCTTGTATTATGGGTTTTACCCTTGTGGCATAGGAAACGGTGGTAGTATCACAGCTATCTACAACTACAGGTGGTGGAATAACTTTAATTATAGCAGACTTGTGGGTGCATGCACAAAGTGTAATCAGAATTGCAATTATCGGAACGAGTATTCTCATATCTACAAAATGATGCCGGCCAGATAGACATCCGGCCGGCCAAATTAAAACTACACACTTTTTAAAATATTATTTGGTTACGCTCAACCTTAAAGTTTTTACTTTATTGTCAGCGATGATAGATATTACATAAACACCACTTGCAAGGTCTTCAGTATTGAAATCAACGATTTGAGTACCAAGGCTCAATTCACCATTATAGATTTCTTTCACTGTTTTACCAGTAAGATCAAGGATAGATGCCTTAACAACACCATTATGACGGATATCCAACATCAAAGTAGCAACACCACTTGTAGGGTTAGGATAAACCTTAGCTAAGCCTAAAGAAGAATTTCCAACATTAGTTACAGATACGTTAGAATCAATAGGAGGAGCTACATAACAAGTAGTATCATAGCTAGTAGTGTTAGGGTTGAAATTACACCATCCGTTCATCCAGTTGTCAGTGCTATGGCTAGTACCAGGGAATGCACCAATGTAGTTAACTTTAGTGAAGTAAGGATTGTTAGCTTTTGAATTAGTGAAATCTGGAGGAGTTGTAGGTACATTATAGTTTACATAACCACCAGATGTATCGGTATTGATTGGGTTGTTTGGGTTAAATGCATGAGCAGCATTGTAAACGATAGGTGAAGTACTTGTTGGTACTAGACCTGGGTTAGTAAGGTTGTATGGATTACCAAGACGAACACCAGTTTGCTCAGTTGGGTATGTTTTGTTAGAATAAGATGGGTT
>CANGSR010000457.1 GCA_947456055.1 Chitinophagaceae bacterium | reverse complement strand
GGCCCCACTAGCCTGCCCATTATCACCCCCATACCCCGAACTGCCATTACCCACCACGGTAGTAATAACCTGACCCACAGCAATAAAATTGCCACCTAAAACGGCCACCAACAAATAAAATATAATCAAACCCTGCCTTTTCATGTGGGTAATAATTGAAACATAAAGGTAAGATTTAATTACCTACTCTAGATGACCCACATCAAGTATCACAATATTTTATCAAAGAATTTACTACCCAATTTATACCCAACCTAAACCTATCTCATCAAGAAGAATAATTTCTCTCCCCAATATAATTTACCCCACCATCCCACCGTTTAACCATAAAGAAACACGGCCTTATAGTTTTAACCCATTATTTCATTAATTTAGCCTTTTCGTTATGATATACCGTAGTAAAGCGCCTTTAAGAATAGGCCTGGCCGGGGGCGGAACCGATGTTAGCCCATATTGCGATTTGTTTGGCGGTGCCATTCTCAACGCTACTATCTCCCTGTATGCATATGCTACCATAGAACCAATTGCCGAACCAAGAATCACCATTGAGGCTGTTGACAGGAGCGAAACAGTAGCATACGATTTAAGCCCCGAACTCCCCATTGATGGTAAGCTTGACCTTGCAAAAGGCGCCTATAACCATCTGGTGAGAAAATATGGCCCAATGCCATCTGGCTTTAAGTTATCAACCATAGTAGATGCTCCTGCCGGCTCTGGTCTGGGTAGTTCTTCTACCCTTATGGTAGCTATTATTGGGGTATTTGCAGAGTGGCTCAACCTGCCCCTTGGCGAATATGACATTGCCCAGATGGCCTTCGATATTGAACGTGTGGAACTGGCCATGGCCGGTGGCAAGCAAGATCAATACGCTGCTACATTTGGTGGGGTCAACTTCATGGAGTTTTATAAGGACAATAAGGTAATTGTAAACCCATTACGCATCAAGCAGGAATACCTTTTTGAGCTGGAAAACAATCTATTATTGTTCTTCACAGCTACAAGTCGCTTGTCATCTACCATCATTGAGGCCCAGAGTAAAAACGTAAAAGATAAAAACCAATCATCTATAGATGCCATGCACCACCTTAAGGAGCAGGCAATAATGATGAAGGAAGCCCTCCTAAAAGGGAATATTCATGAAATCGGCGGTATACTTGATTATGGCTTTAGGTACAAAAAGCAGATGGCAAAAGGAATCTCTAACGACTCAATGGACGAAATTTATGAAGCAGCATTAAAAGCAGGTGCAACAGGTGGCAAAATCTCAGGTGCCGGTGGCGGTGGATTCATGATGTTTTATTGCCCGGCCAATACCCGTTATGCAGTAAAAAAAGCCCTCCAGCATTTTGGCGGCGATTTCAGCCCCTACCAGTTTACGGAAAGGGGACTTGTAACCTGGAGCATTTAGGATTGATTAATAACATGAAATATATTCATCGGCTGAAAAAACAAAAATGCGATGGAAAACGAACAGGTAAATAAGAACTGGGATTATGTAATGAAAAACTACAGCTACCTCCTGAATGTATATAGGAATAAATACATCTTGGTAGTACATAGTGTCGTGGTTGGCTCATTTGATAATTACCAATCTGCCGCCAATGAAGGCATAAAAAATTATGGGATTAATTCAGGTTTTTTGGTACAATACATAACTGAAAAAGAACCTACAAATATTGTAGTATCAGCACTTTTATGATTTACAAAATTAAACCTGAAGGTTCCAGAGAGATATTTGACCCCAATGGAGACATTGAGGAGGTACCTGTTTCATCGCATTCATTGGTTTATTCAAACGGAGCATTATTATCCGTTCAGATATCACAACCATTATCTGTCGCTGAAAGGATTCAAACAAAATCAAGGCAAACAATAAATATTAAATTCAATGCTTTAATTGATACAGGAGCTTCTATTACTGTTATTAGTCCAAGTGTTGCAGAGCAATTAAACCTGGTACATACTGGTTTTAATCAAATTGCATCTGTACACAATGTAGAAAAACGTCCTGTTTATTATGGGCGAGTTACTTTCCCTTGGGGGGCAAGCGTAGAAATTTCACTAGTATCTTGTGATTTGCAAGGCATTGATTGCCTAATCGGCAGGGATATTATAAAAAACTGGGTAATGATTTTTGATGGAGTAAATGGTGAAATTACTATATGCGACTAATATATCATTGCTAAAACACAATCAAAAACAATGGAAGTAATAGTATTAGCAGGAGGTTTAGGAACACGTTTGCAAGGGGTTATCGGTGCATCACCTAAATGTATGGCTCCAGTAAACGGACAGCCATTTCTGGCATATCTGCTCGATTATGTAGATAAACAAGGGGCTACCAGGGTAATCCTTTCGCTTGGTTATAAACACAAGATGGTCATTGACTGGCTCGAAGACCAGGAACTCTATTTCGAACTGGACTATGTGGTGGAAGATGAACCGCTGGGTACTGGTGGAGGTATTTTAGCAGCTATGGAACAGGCCGAAACCGATTATGTTGCTGTAGTTAACGGCGATACAATGTTTAGGGTAAACCTCAAGGAACAAATGAAATTCCATATTGCCAGTGAATCTGCCACAACCCTTGCTCTCAAAGAAATGCACAAATTCGACAGGTATGGAATAGTGGAAACCGACAATAAAGGCATCATAAAGGCATTTAAGGAAAAACAAGCGGTAGAATCTGGTTTAATAAATGGTGGTGTCTATATCATTGACAGGGAGCGATTCCTGGCCCGTAATTTACCTGACAAATTCTCTTTTGAAAAAGATTACCTGGAAAAATTTGTAGGTGAAAAGAAATTCTATGGTTACAAAAATGATGGCTATTTCATAGATATTGGCATCCCAGATGATTATGCCAAGGCTCAGGAAGACTTCAAAAGTTTCAAATTATGAAAATAGCCATTTTGGGTACTGCCCATCCGCTAAGGGGTGGACTGGCTGCATTTAACGAACGCCTTGCCTACCAGCTCCAGCAGGATGGGCATGAAGTAGTTATTTATTCATTTTCATTGCAATACCCTTCTTTCCTGTTCCCAGGTAAAACCCAGTTTACCGATGAGCCTGCCCCCAAAGGACTAACCATAAAAACTGTGGTCAACTCTGTAAACCCACTCAATTGGTATCAGGTGGGCAATGCCATGAACCGTGAAAAGTTCGATCTAATTATTGTAAAATACTGGCTACCCTTCATGGGGCCATGCTTTGGCACTATTTTAAGGAAGTCAAAAAAAAATGGCCTTACCAAGGCAATCTGTATTGTTGATAATATCATACCCCACGAAAAGCGTCCGGGGGATAAACAGTTTACCGAATACTTTATCAAGCCAATTGATGCCTTTGTGACAATGAGTAAGGATGTGCTGAAGGATGTAAAGACTTTTACACAAAAGCCCGCTTACTTCACACCCCATCCTATTTACGATAGCTATAACGACCCCATCTCTAAGCAGGAAGCCTGCAATAAACTGGGACTTGATGCAGCTAAAAAATACATTCTTTTCTTTGGCTTTATAAGAGAATACAAGGGACTTGACCTATTGCTTGAAGCAATGGCTGATACCAGGATTAGGGAAGCTGGCATAGAACTATTAGCCGCAGGCGAATATTATAATAAAGACGTAGAAGCCAATAACAACAAAATCATAGAAGACCGCCAACTACAAAAGGTAGTCCACCTAAAAACTGACTTCATCCCCAATAGCGAGGTGAAATTCTATTTTTGTGCAGCCGACCTTGTGGTGCAACCTTATAAACACGCCACCCAAAGTGGCATCACCCAAATAGCTTTCCATTTTGAAAAACCAATGGTTGTGACCAATGTAGGTGGCTTGGCTGAGGTGGTACCCAATGGCAAAGT
>CANGSR010000456.1 GCA_947456055.1 Chitinophagaceae bacterium | reverse complement strand
GTCCATTCTTACAGGTACAGGGCGAAATAATTTCATTCTGGAATGGAATGGTGAGGGGGAAACAATTCTAGCCTCAGGGATAGATGGCAAACCCTAATTCTATTATAACCTTGTCGTTTAGCCAAAAATTATCTCCTATTAATTTGATTGCTTCATAATTCGTTACTTTGTGCATCATTTTAGGGTATGCAAGCAAAATCATTTTTCTTACTGGCACTAACTACTTTAGTTGCCGTTTCATGTAGTAGTTCAAAACACAGTAAAAGTAAACTAATGCCCGGTACCTGGCAATCGACCCCTATTGTTATAGATGGGGATAGTAAGGACTGGCCATCACCATATCCTAATTATGATGCCAAGGCATTGGTGGCTTATGCAACCTCAAATGATAAGGAAAATCTCTACATTACCATGCAAACGGGTGATGAAAAGACCCAGATGAAAATTCTGAAGCAGGGAATGATTGTATCAATTGATACTTCAGGCCATAAGGATGGTTCTTTTCATATCAATTTCCCACTACAAAATGATAATGACCTATTACCTGCGCCAAAAAAGGAAGATGCAAAGCGTATGCAAGGTGGCGGTGTGATGCGTAATGGCAAGGGCTTTGAGGAGAAACTGAAGAAGAGCGCAATGGAAACAAATCAGTTTTCGCTTGATGGCTTTATTAATTGCAATGGTGGGTTTCTGGTGTCGCAATCAAGCCCTTGCGGCATAAAGGTATACGTGAGCATAGATGAGTATAAAGAACTGGTATGGGAGGCTGTAGTGCCCTTTAAGGCTATTTATGGTAAATCTAAGCTAACAGCAGCGGATAAAGGAAAGCCAATAAGCGTATGTTTTGCTGTAAAGGCATTCAAGAATCCCGGCGCAAAAAATGATAATGCAAACGGAGGTATGAATGATGGTTTGGCCGGCGGTGGTATGCGTAATAGTATGCAGGGCCGTGGCGGACAGGGTAGGGGAGCATCACGTGCACCTAGTGAAAATCCTAACCAGCCATTATACGATAATACCAAGACCTGGAAGCAATTTGTGTTGGCATATCAGGACTAGAGAAGGGATTCGTTCTTGCCTGAATCGTAAAAGCCATCTGACCGCAAAAAAGCGGTGCTGATGGCTTTTACTTTATTTTAGTGTTCAGTTTTGGGTGTCTTCTTAAGCCCCTACAATTTCGTCTCCTTCAATAATGCTTCTTCATCAATTGCACCATTGTGCGACCAAACCAATTTTCCATCCTTGTACATTTCGAGGTAGGGGATTGAGCTGATATTTTTCTCCTTGAGCAGGTCTTTATTTTCATCTGCATCAATTTTTAGCAAGGTCAGCTTGTCTTTTTTAGCGGCTGCAAGTGCTTCAAGCATGGGCAGCATCTTTTTGCAGGGGGCGCACCATTGGGCATTATAGTCTACAAGCACAAAGTTAGCTTGGGTTACCAGTTTGGTGAAATCAGCACTGCTCATTCCTTTTTTGGTAGGTACATTAGCTCCTGCCTGGGTAGGTTTGCCAGCGCCTTCCCATTTCATAATGCCGCCATCCAGGTTGTAAATTTCTTTAAAACCCATTGCCTGTAGCTTTTCGGCAGCTGCGGCACTGCGGCTCCCGGCCTTGCAATACACCATTACGGGTTTTGACTTGTCGAGTGTGGCAACCGTTTTGTCAAATGCATCATCGTGCACATTGATGTTTTGAGCGTTTTTGATGTGTCCACCCTCATATTCGCCAGGTGTGCGCACGTCCACCAGTTGCACCCCGGTAAGGCTATTGAGTTTTTTGTCAAATTCATCTGGGGGAATAGTGCTCATTATGGCACCTGATGCGCCTGCTTCATTTTGTGTTTTAGTGTTATTACTTTGGCAAGATGCCATATTCACCATTGTGGCGCAAAACACTACTAAAATTAAATACCTCATAGTTTTGATTTCAAATTTTATGCTGCTGATTCTTCAGTGCAGCTTTTCCATAATTTATATCCCCCTGAAAGATTGTATACCTGATTGAAACCGCTTTGTTTCAATATCCTCTGCCCAAGGTAACCCCTCAATCCAGCCTCACAATATATATAAATAGTCTTGTCTTTTGGCAATTCATTCAGTCTGTCTCTCAATTCATCAATTGGCAGATTCACTGAGCCAGCTATAAACCCATGATTATATTCAGCCGCAGTTCTTACATCAAGAAGAATATCATCAGGTCCTACACGATCTAATTCGTTCCAGTAAAATACACTTAAGCGCTTCAATAAAATATTCTCAGCAACAAAACCTACCATATTTACAGGATCCTTGGCTGAGGAGAATGGTGGGGCATATGCATGTTCAAATTCGGCAAGGTCATATATTGTGCCATTCCGCTTGATTACCGATGCCAGTACATCCAACCTTTTATCTGCTCCATCATAACCTGCCACCTGTGCGCTTAACAATCTTCCGTCTTCAGGACTAAATGCTATTTGTATGCTCATTTGCATTGAACCAGGGTAATAGCCGGCGTGTGAGCCGTTATGAGTAGTGGATACAATATGTTTAATGCCAGATAATTGTAAATGTTTTGAGGCCATACCTGCAGTGCCTACTGTCATGTCAAATACTTTTACAATAGCAGTATTGATAGAACCCTTGTATTGCTGCACGTTGCCCAATACTATGTTGTTGGCACATATGCGGCCTTGCTTATTAGCGGGGCCTGCCAGATAGGTAATCATTGCCTTTCCGGTTATAGGATTAGCAAATTCAATAGCATCACCTACCGCATAAATATCAGGATCGGAGGTTTGCATGTATTCATTTACCCATATACCCCTTGCTTCACCAATTTTCAATCCTGCCCCTACTGCCAGGCGGGTATCGGGTTTTACCCCTATTGATAAGATAACCACATCGGCTTCAAGGGTATTACCACTTTTTAAGGATACTTTCAATTGACCGTCAATCCTTTCAAAACCTGATACCGCATTATTGAGCAATAGGTGTACTCCTTTGGATCTTATATGCTGTTGCACCAAGGCTGCCATCGGAAAGTCCATAGGTGCCATCACCTGATTGCCCATTTCTACAATCGTCACATCCATGCCCAGTCCATGAAGGTTTTCGGCCATCTCCAATCCTATAAAACCACCGCCAATAACAACTGCTTTCTTTCCTTTCTTATCCTTTATATAGTTGCTTATATAATCGGTATCAGTTACATTCCTTAAGGTAAATATACCCTCGCTGTTAATACCGGGTAAGGGTGGCCTCAATGGTTCGGCACCGGGAGATAATACTAGTTTGTCATAGGTTTCCTGGTATTCTTCACCACTAACTTGGTTACGGGCAGTTATGGTTTTGTTGGCTGCGTCAATAGCTATTACCTCTGTCATTACCCGCACATCAATATTGAAACGTTTATTGAAGGCTGCAGCGGTCTGTACAAAAAGTTTGTTACGGTCCTTAATCACTTCGCCAATATAATAGGGCAGGCCACAATTGGCATAAGATATGTAAGCCCCTTTTTCGAAAATCACTATTTCTGCTTGTTCATCAAGCCGCCTTAACCTTGCTGCTGTACTTGCCCCGCCTGCTACTGCACCAACTATTATGTATTTCATAATTTTTGTTTTTTGGTATGCCAATCCCACCACCCTCCATGGGAAGATATTAGATTGTTGTTTTTTAACATCAATAAATTTTTATCAAGGTTCTCCATCGTCGTCTTATTGCCGGCTGTAAATGCCTGTGCAATAGATAAACAAGGTGTTTCCGGAAGTGGTTTGTCCTGCCGCAATCAATGGATTGGTTTTCACCCGGTATGATGCCTATTCAAGTACTGCTACAAATAAGCTCAATTTTACGCTCAAACCGTTAATTATTATATGATTAGCATCATGC
>CANGSR010000455.1 GCA_947456055.1 Chitinophagaceae bacterium | reverse complement strand
GTGCTATGTAGTACTGATTCTATCCAGATGTTTTTTACTCCATTATTTTCCATACTCATATTTTAGACGTTGTTTATAACTTTTTCCTTCGCTCGTAAATGGGATCTAATTTTTTTCTTAGGTTTTCTTTGGCTCGTTGTAATAGAGATTCAATTGCCTTAACAGATAGATTCATTATTTCTGCTATTTCCTTTTGAGGTAGTTCTTCAATATGAACGAGAATAAAGGCAGTTTTCTGATTCTCGGGTAATGATTTAATTGCCTGGAATAGATATTTAGCATTTTCTTTTTGGTCTAACTTGATTCCAGGATGAACGAAGTCAACAGCATCATTTATGGGTTCTCCACTATCTTTTTGAAATAATGACGAAAATAAACCTTGCCTTTTTTGCCGGTTTTGTGACCTAAGATAATCAAGGCATTTATTTACTGTTATTCGGTATATCCAGGTGGATAATGATGATTGTTCATTAAAGGATAGGATAGAGGTATAGACCTTTACAAATACTTCCTGGGTTATATCCTCAGCGAGACCACTATCCTGCAACATACCCAAGGCAGTATTATATACCTTGCCTTGATATAGTTCTACCAATTGCCTAAAGGCAGCCTGATCGCCCGATCTTAACCTGTATATAAGTTGGTCTGTAATGTTGTTGGTATTTGGTTATGTATTTAGGATTTTGCAATAATCAAGCCAAAAGTAAAAGTGGTTACCTTTTTCAAGATAACCACTTTTGCAATCTATAACCTTTGGAAATTATTTTTTAGTGTCTGATTCACCTTCAGGTTTGAAAATGTTTTCATCAACTGGTTTATTGATTTCTATTGATTTGAAAGTAATATCCCCCTGGCCTGTTCCTAATTTCATAGGAAACACTATGCCTTCAGGTTGCTTTTTAAAGTCATCGTAATTTATTGCCACTTCCATTTCCTCGCCATTGTTTTTTACCTTCATTTCGCTCTTCAACATATAATATGTTTTTGTATCGAAATAGTCGGTCTGTAAGTTGCCATCTTTATCAGTAATCAATAATTTATAGCAAGCAGCGCTATTAATGGTGTCAATACCTACGTATTCATATTTGCTAATGGTTGACTTATCAACCAATTGGCCCATTTTAATATTGAGTTTTTGTTGTGATAGTTTCACCTGGTCCATAGGTAGTTTGGTTACCTTATCCATACCTGGCATAAACATCCAGCCATCGGTATTGGTAATAATGGTATAGCCTTTCTTTCCACCGGCATTTATTTCCATCTTCATGCCTTTCTCGTTCACCACTGTTTGGGTCATGTCAATTTCCATACCCATCATACTCATACTGCCCTTCATCTTCATTGTCTTGATGTTGTTCCAGGCACTAGTGCCACCTATTGCATCAATATGTTTCTGTATGATTTCGTCGGCGTTTTGGGCTTGCGCTACCCCAATAGAAGCTATTGAAAATATACCTGTAAGCAGGACTAATTTTGTTTTTCTCATTTTATGATGTTTATAAAGAAAGCAAATATAGGAATTTGATAGATTTTTGCCAGTACAGTATTTGTTTTAACCTTTTACTTTTAAATTTACCTTCTCTACGAAATATACTCAGAAAGCTCCAGCCACCTTATTTCTTTATTTTCCAATTGCTGGGTAATAAAGAGCATGCGGTTGCTCAACTGCTGAATCTGGTCATAATTGAGGGTTTGGTCCATCATTTTCTCGCTTATGGTTACTTTCTCTGCTTCCATAGCTGCAATGTCCTTTTCCAGTTGGTCGAATTCACGCTTGTCTTTGAAAGTGAATTTCTTTTTTTCTACTGGGGCTTGAACTACCGCCACTGGTTTCTGAACTACGGGTTCGGGTTTTTTGGCTATTTCCTTATTCTTTTCTTTTGCACGCTCTTCAATACGGTAAAGGCTATAATTACCAGGGAAGTCACGCACTGCGCCTTCACCTTCAAAAACGAAAAGGTGTTCCACCAACCTATCCATAAAGTAACGGTCGTGCGATACAATGAGCAGGCAACCCCTGAAATCGCTCAGGAAGTTTTCAAGTACTGCTAGTGTTGGAAGGTCAAGGTCGTTGGTAGGTTCATCCAGAATCAGGAAGTTGGGGTTTGTGAATAGGATAGACAATAGTTGAAGTCTTTTCTTTTCACCCCCACTCAATTTTGATAGGTAAGTAAATTGTTGGTCTGGCGGGAATAGGAACAAGGTTAAAAACTGGGAAGCGGTCAATGTACTGCCATCAGCCAAAGGGAAGTTTTCAGCAATGTTTTTTACATACTCTATAATGCGCATGTCTTCTTTTATCTCCAGGCCTTGCTGGGAGAAATAACCGAAAACAACAGTTTCGCCAATATTTATCTTACCACTATCCTGCAATTCATAGCCTTGTAGCATTTGTAGGAAGGTGCTTTTACCGGCTCCATTCTCACCTATAATGCCTATACGCTCACCCTTTTTAAACGTATAATCGAATCCTTTCAATATTACCTTATCTCCAAAGCTTTTGTATACCTTCTTAAATTCAGCAATTTTACCACCAAGCCTGCTCATTTTCATTTGCAGTTCCACCTTCAGGTCTTCTACTTTTTGCTTGGCCTTGCCTTCTATTTCATAAAAGTTGTCTTGCCTGCTCTTAGATTTGGTGGTACGGGCTTTGGGTTGCTTACGCATCCACTCCAGTTCTTTCCTGAACAGGTTTTTGGCTTTATCTATATTGGCTATAGTATTTTCAATCCTTGCGGCTTTTTTCTCCAGGTAACTTTGGTAATCCCCCTCGTAGGCAAAGAGTTTTTCTCCATCTATTTCCCAAATTACATCACATACATCCTCCAGAAAGTACCTATCGTGGGTTACCATCAGCAGGGTGACTTTTTCCTGGTTAAGGTAATTCTCCAGCCACTCCACCATCGATACATCAAGATGGTTGGTAGGCTCATCCATTATAAGTAGAACATGCTTATGCTCAAAACCAATATCAATCAGCACCTGGGCCAAGGCAACCCGCTTGCGCTGTCCACCAGAAAGGGTTTTTACCTTTTGGTCGAGGTTGGTTACATTTAATTTATTGAGGATTTGGTGAACTTTTGCCTCGAAATCCCAGGCACCTAATTCATCTATCCTTGAAAGTGCTGCTGATAATGCTTCATGGTCTTTGGAACCTTCAGAAAGGATTTTCTCGTAGTTGCGCATAGCCTCGGCTACAGGGTGGCGGTAATGGAAGATATTATCCAGTACCGATAATTCCTCAGCGAAATTAGGCTCCTGCTCAAAAAGGGCTACTGTCACATCTTTATGAATCCAGATAGTGCCTTCATCCACATTATCCTTACCAGCCAATATTTTCAGCAGGGTTGATTTACCCGTTCCATTTCTTGCAATAAGGGCTATCTTATCCCCCTCGCTGATGTGAAATGTGATATTGGTAAACAAGGGTTTGATACCATAAGTCTTACTTATTTTGTCGGCTGATACGTAATGCATAATTGCTGCAAAGGTAGTAGGAAAGGGTAATAGGTTAATTGTATAATCCGTTAAAAGGATAATTAGTTTTGGAAGGATTTTAGGTGGTTAATTTTCACCTAGTTTTCTTTTTAATTCAGTTAGTTCTTTAGCAAGAGCTTCTTTTTCATTTCGCTCATTCGCCAATGCTTTTTCCTTAAACTCTAGTTTTAATTGTAATTCCCTTAGTTGTTCACCTCCGCTCAATGCATCAATAGTTCTCCATGCCTCGATTTCTTTATCTATTTCTTTACGGCTTGTAGGGTCGGTGCCTACATAATGTAGCACATCAATTATGCTTCTTAATTGTTCATCCTTAACCTCGTATTTGTACTCTTTAATTGTTTGATTGGCATCAATAAAATTATTTTGTTCAAATAC
>CANGSR010000454.1 GCA_947456055.1 Chitinophagaceae bacterium | reverse complement strand
TTTTCACTCATGGTATCTAATAAGTCATACTCGTACAAGGCAGATAATCTAACTGCTTCATTTTCAGATATTGTTGCTGACTTCATATTCTAATACTTAATGACAATAAATAAAATACCTTTGAGTCCTTTATTCGGTTAAGTTAGGATTTATCTGGATTCAGTTTTGGATTAAATTTAGTTTATGTGTATTGACTTTAGGATTACGGTGGCATGTATATTGCGAGCAAGTTATTACTTTATTGTTATATAGCCGATAATGGGTTGGAATATATATAATGCATATATAGTGTTACCTTACCCCTCCTGCCGACAGTGCCACTGAAACTGATATCGCCACTGCAATTACCGACGCACACCCAATGCCAAATCCTTCCCATGTTTTGCGTTTCTTGATTTGGTATGCTTTAGTCATATAGGCATCCCTGTAATCCCTAATATCCATAAGGCTAGGGTCGGGGAAATTTAGGTGGTCATATCTTGGTGGGGTGCGTGCTACAATAATTGCAGGAATCCAGCCATAGCCGAAAATTAATACACTGGCCATTCCACCATAAAAGGCTTGAGAACCTTTATAGTATTTTTTTGCATCATAATTTCCTTGCTCCCACAATGACATCTCATGTGAATATTCATTTGTTTTCACATAATCTTTAAGGTCAAAGGAATCGATACTGCCATTTTCGTAGGTGATTCTACTTACATCAGTAATAAGCAGGGTGTGCTTTGGTCCTTCAAGATTATCAAAGATATTGTACTCAATTTCCCTGGTACCTATTTTCTTGACTTTGGCCTTTACAACTTGCCCATTTCTTCTGGTTATTAAATCTTGGCCATATACTATATTGGCCGCTAAGGAGAGATTTAGCAATAATATGATTAAACGTTTCATAACTAGGTTTGTAAATCAAAATTAAGGGAATACTCAATAAAAGGAATTTAATTTTACTATTTTAATTTTAAAAATAAGCCTAGACTAATTTCTTATCCCAGGCTTATCATTTACATTGCTTTTTTCAATAGCCTAGGCAATCATCATATATATATTTATTTATGAATTCTAACCTTCTGTTAATTGAGTGGATTAGCAAGAACATGTAAGACTGAAGAGAGTTTCAAATTTGTGCCGTTGGCAGGTATAGCATTTACATGCGAGCTTATCCTGAAATACATGGTGTCTTCTACAAAGTAGTTTTTTAGATTTACCGCAGTAATGGTATAAAAATCAATGGTTTGTGTGCTTTTAGGAATGCCATATTTATATGCTACTAAAACTTCGGGTTGTGTTTTTGAAGATATATACAACTGAACGGTATCCATGAAGTCGAAATTCTGCGTGGCAGGTGCAGTTATTTGAAATGTTAGACTTTTAAGATTCACATCAACAATCATATTAGCGGCAGTATTATGAGTTGAAATAAATTCCTTTGAATTAGTTGCCACAGGTATGGCGGGAAATGGGATGGTGACACCCATAGGCAAGGGCATACCCTCGGTATAACCGGGAACAGCTGGGACCTGCATTTCCTGGCTAAATGGTAGGTCAACATTTATATCAACCAATTTTTTTAGTTTGGAGCAAGCAGGCAAAATGCAGAATACAGCAAGGGCGGATAACAGGATTAGCTTTTTCATATTTTTTGGTTTTGTTTTTAATTGTAAGAGTGCAAAAGCCGTGCCACAAGCTTTGTTTTGCTTAATATTGCATTCTTTTAGGACATAAATGGATAAATCAGTAGCATTTCATACCTTGGGTTGTAAACTCAATTATTCCGAAACATCAACACTTAGCCGAAAGCTTGAGGATGATGGGTTTGTAAAAAGGAATTTTGACGATGTGGCAGATGTGTATGTGATAAATACCTGTTCGGTAACAGAAAACGCCGATAAGGAATGTAGGATGATAGTGAGGCAGATTCAAAAAAGGGCACCTGAAGCAATGGTAGTAATTACAGGTTGCTATGCCCAATTGAAGCCTGAAGATATTGCTAGAATTGAAGGTGTTGATCTTGTATTAGGTGCTGCCGAAAAATTTAACTTAAATAGCCATTTGCGGGAATTAACCAAAGCAGGCGTAGGTGGAGTTGCCAAAATATGTTCATGCGATATTGATGATGTAAATGGTTTTGAGAGTTCGTATTCTTCAACTGATCGTACAAGGGCTTTTCTAAAGGTTCAGGATGGATGTGATTACAATTGCAGTTTTTGTACCATTCCATTGGCCAGGGGACATAGTAGAAGTGATAGTATAGAAGGTGTACTCAATAATATGAGGGAACTGGCACTGGGCGGAACCAAAGAAATTGTATTGACAGGTATTAATTTGGGTGATTTTGGTAAGGGTGAAGTAGGTGGGCGAATCCATAGTAGTTCATTTTTTGAATTGATACAGGAAATGGATAGGGTAGAAGGGATTGACAGAATTAGGATATCGAGTATAGAACCGAATCTCCTTACTAATGAGATAATTGAATTTGTATCCCGGTCGAAAAAGTTCATGCCCCATTTTCATATTCCCCTGCAAAGTGGTTCTAATACTGTATTGGGCCAAATGCGTAGGAGGTACAAACGTGAATTGTATGCCGATAGGGTAGCTTATATAAAGGAATTGATGCCCCATTGTTGTATAGGTGTAGATGTAATAGTTGGTTTCCCAGGTGAAGGAGAAGTGGAATTCAAAGAGACTTTCGATTTTTTACATCAACTGGACATAAGTTACCTACATGTTTTTACTTATTCTGAAAGGCCCAATACTCTGGCAGCAGAAATAAAGCCAATAGTCCCCATGGGTAACAGAAATGATAGGAACAAACTGCTCCGCAATCTTTCATACCAAAAAATGCAATACTTCACAGCGCAGCATAGGGGCACTACCCGCAAAGTACTTTTCGAAAATCCGGGTAAAAATGGAATGCTGGAAGGTTTTACAGATAATTACATAAAAATAGAAACCCCAAGTCGTAGTGAATGGGTAAAGCAGATTGTGGATTGGGTGGTTTAATTAGTAGAAAGTAGAGAGTATAAAGTAGAAAGGCAGATTTTGATGGGTATTTAGTAACTAGTACATAGTCTTTAGTCATTTCTTATATAGTAAAGTGCATTTATTGCTCCAAATCGTTTTAAAGGCTAAAAATGGACTAAAAGGGTAGTTTATTAAGAATAAAGTCAAGTCTACTGGTCTTTTAATTTTTTGATTTTTAATGTTATGGAATTACCAACAAAGTTTGTACATTTGCACTCCGAAATAGGGTCTTTTAGCTCAGTTGGTTAGAGCAGCTGACTCTTAATCAGCGGGTCCAGGGTTCGAGTCCCTGAGGGACCACCTTAAATAACTCTCATAAGTGCTTAAATATCAAGCGTTTATGGGAGTTTTTCTTTTGGGGGATCTGTAGGTAAATAATGGTGTTTAGTAGGTTTAATGCCTCCGATGTTTTACAAGTGTTTGACAAGATTTCAACAAATGCCTTGCTACAAATCCCCAAGCAATGGCGATTACATACAAACTGTTCTTAGACGAGAGAACACCCAAGAGCAATGATAAATATGCTCTTAAACTGCGAGTTACGTATAACAGGAAACACAAAGTTGTACCAGTGAACGTTGAACTTAGAAAAGATGAATGGAATGAACTAACGCAAAAAGTTAAGTCAAACCACCCCAATGCCAAGTTAATAACCGTGAAAATTAACCAAACTGTAAACGAAATACAGGAAAAAGCATTGAAATTTGAAACTACCGAGAAGATTTACAATGTTGATGATTTGGCTAATAATGGAACTATTAACCAAACAGCAAAGACTACTTTTTTATCATTTGCTAATAATGAAATTAGTAAGTTAAATAATGCTGGTAGGGT
This sequence comes from Chitinophagaceae bacterium, assembly GCA_947456055.1. Lineage (GTDB taxonomy): Bacteria > Bacteroidota > Bacteroidia > Chitinophagales > Chitinophagaceae > Nemorincola. Next base: position 27 of record CANGSR010000454.1, on the reverse strand, counting down.
AGGGAATGCAAAAGCTTATCAGGATGC
>CANGSR010000453.1 GCA_947456055.1 Chitinophagaceae bacterium | reverse complement strand
TTGCGAATAATTGTGAATTGGATATTAGTATTGACAAACAAGGATCGCTTAGTTTAGTTCTAAGTTTTAATGTCAAATTCCCCATTTTGATATTTTAAACCCATAAGCAACTTTTCCGATTTTTTTACCACAATAATTCCTGAAGAACCCTCAGAAAGGCAGGGTAAGGTTTAGAAAACAGCTTAGATGAACATGCTGTCGTTTAAAAATAAAGTCTGGTTAAAAAATTGATTATGTACATTTTAGTATTCTCCTCGGGCGCAATGAAGACGCATTCAATGCGTCTCTACATCCATCAATTTTTCTATTTTACCCTAGTTTTTTGAGGGGATACAAGCAATAACCATTAACTATTAACCACTAGACCGTTTACCAAAAACAACAATGCCCGGTGATTAGGTGCTACCTAAAAACCGGACATTGGAAAATATTGGTTATTATCTAAATTTTAGTGCCATTCGCTTCTGAAATGCCTTCTTGAAGTGCGGCGGCAACCATCAGAATATCTTACAGAATTGTGATAGCGGTGTGCATAATACCTGCAACCATCGTAGTACCTGTTGGCATAATATCCATAATTGTCTTTATCCTTGGCATAAAACCTTTTAGGATAATGGTATCGAGCCCTTCCATAAGAATAGTCATCATGAGTACCCCCTACTACATTGGTAGGATGATTAGGTGAACGTGGATGTGAATTGCAGCAACTAGTTCCATGTTTGCACCATTTATGATGCCTTGCCTCGGCCTTATTGCCAATAGCCATTAATATAATGAACAGCATAAAGCTGGTTGCAAAAATCTTTAAATTCATAAGCCTTAATTTGGTTTTACAAAGATGCAATTTACTACACAATTATAATAATTATGGAGGAAATTAAAATTGGGGGAGGTACAAACACCTTCAGTTATTAATAGACTGCATTAATTTTTAACCCCAACCATATTATCGTAGGTAAGTTTCGATATCCTGCTTATAATCTGAGATTGGCGGGCCCAGTTATGTCCTTGGGTCATCACGGTTATCAAATATCGCCTGGGACCAATATACACCAAACCAGTTTCGTGCAATTGGAATAAAGTAGATGTACCCGACTCACCAAATTTATGAGCTACTACAACCGAATCTGGAAGCTCTTTGGTAATGCCCTCTTTGAACCTACTGCGGGTGAGTAATGATATTGCATATTCCGACTCCTTGGGGGCCAGGTAGCCTGAATTAAATAATACTTTCATGAAATTGGAATAATCCTTAACACTCAAGCTATAATTTGATTCATGAAACTTAGGAGCAGGTATCCCGAGGTCGGTAAAAAGCTTGTGAAAGACATTGGAATCCACTGTATTTTCAAGAAAAAAGGCGGCCTTATTATCTGAATTGACAATCATAGACTCCAAGCATTCTCTAATTTTATATTTCTTACCTATGGTAATTTCTTTACCCTGAAAATGCTCGATCGGAAAAACAAAGCCATTATGTATTTCATAAGCCTGTTCTTTATCGAGCAAGCCAGGTAGGTTTTCACTCATTTTGAGCCAGGCAGTCATTAGTCCTACTTTCAACATAGAACCTGGCATATAAGTGATTTGGTCATTTATAGCCATCCATTCTCCTACTTCAAAATCGCGTACATAAACAGAAACTGAGGTTATCATTGAATCTTTCTCCTCATTCTCAATAAATCTATTCAATTCCTCCTTTAGTGGAGTTAGACGTGCAGATTCGAACTCTGGCTCAGCAGAAATTATTGGCTTGGTGTATTTATAATCTTCAAGCCGGTCGATTTTATAAGAATTACACCCAAGGCTGGTTGAACTTAGCCCTTCCTTGTCGTTATTTGATTTACTGTTATGGGCAATTTTAAAACTGAGAAGGGTAATTCCTAATCCTACAAGAATAGTGAGGAAGAGGTAAAAAATTGGAATTTTTATTTTGAACACTCTAAGATTTATTGATTCTGGTGCAATTTAGCCCCAATACTGCTCTAAAAACCTGACTTAAGACAGATTTAACCATCAGCTAATGTTAAATGACACTCCCATTACGATTCAAATCCCAATTTTGAACCAGCAGGCATAGATTATTAATCAAATACCAATAATTACTTACTCATTGACAATATATAGTCATAAGTCAACTTCGATGTGTGGCTTATGACATTTGATAGCCTGTTCCAATCACGTCCTTGTGTCATTACTGTAATCAGGTAGGGACGGTTTTTAATATAAATCATACCAGTTTCGTGCAACTCATGAATCCTGCCATCACCTACTTCTCCAAACTTATGTGCAACCACCACCGAATCAGGTAATTCTTTTACCAAACCTTCTTTAAACTTGCTTTGTGTCAATAAAGATATAGCATATTCAGATTCCTTTGGAGCAAGGTCAGAAGAATTAAACAAATCCTTCATGAATATGGAATATTCCTTTACGGTAAGCATGAAATTATTATCGGAAAAGCTAGGTGTGGGAATACCCAAGTCTGAAAACTCTTTCTTGAAAATATTAGTATCCATAATATTTTCAAGAAACAAGGTAGCCCTGTTATCAGAATTAATAATCATTGATTCCAACAATTGCCTAATCTTATATTTATGACCTGCAATAATTGTATCTGACTTAAAATACTCGTTAGGAAACCTGAAGTTATTGGGATTGAGATATACTATTTCTTTATCCAATATCCCAGGCTGGTTTTCACTCATCCTCATCCAGGTTATTAATACACCAACCTTTAATAACGAACCGGGTAAATAATGTTTTTGGTCGTTAATAGCCATCCACTCCCCTTTCTCAAAATCCCTGATATAGACAGATGTGGATGTAACTACCCCATCCTTCTGTTCATTATCAATGAACCTGTTAATTTCGTTTTTTAATGGAAAAAATACAGGAGATTCACATTCCCGCTCGGCTGAAATAATCGGCTTGGTATACTTAAAACCAGACACACTGGAAATTTTGTAATTACAGTCAGAATCACTTGATTTGGCAACTAAATTTTTATCCAAATCTGACTGTTGTTTTACTGCAAGTTTTATTCCGAAATAGGTTAAAATCAATCCTACAAATACGGATAACAATAGATAATAGAGGGGTATCTTAATCTTTAACACGATAGAGGGGTATTAAGTGTAAAACAAAAATAGTACCCGGAATGTCTTTTGCACCTAAATGAATATATAATTTATTAATAGAAATCTTACCGCCTGTTTAAACAGCTTTTACATTTTGCATGCATTTCATATATGTTAATTAAATCTGCACATTGCTGATATTGCGTTTCAAATGTACCTGACAATATGAAAACATAAATAGAAATAGCTCTATTAAAAGGCTAACTTTCTATAGAGCTACATTTACATTCGATAATTATCTTATTAGTACCTTACCTGTATTTTAGTAATATAATTAATCTGTCCTGACCTTAGGCTGAGGAAATAAATACCATTATTAAATCCAGACAAATCAACCTGTTCAGAGCCACTACCTTGCCTGATGTTTATGGATTTATTCAATAGTTCCCTGCCACTTATATCTGAAATTATTAAGGTACCTTTTTCATTTACATCAGCATTCCAGGCGATATTTAATTCCCCGTTGGTAGGGTTAGGATAAGCCATAACTGAAATCTCTTTACTTCCTATGTTTGAGACACCTTCAGTAATAGGTGTGATGGTTTTAGAAACGGTATGCTGGATGAAATTGGCGGCTGACATGTAGGTGGCGGCTGATGTTAAGGAAATGGAAGAGTAAGCTGTAGTTCCGTAACCTAATGCCTCAGGGAAAACAGTATAAGTGCGTCCTATTGGCAAATTGGAGAAAGAATAATGCCCGGCAGCATCGGTATGGGTCATTTGCATTACTTGATTGGTACTATTG
>CANGSR010000452.1 GCA_947456055.1 Chitinophagaceae bacterium | reverse complement strand
GATGGCTCTACCATTGATTTCTCTAAATTCAAAGGGAAAAAGATAATGATAGTGAATACAGCTTCTCAATGTGGCAATACCCCACAGTATGAAGACATGGAAAAAATGTATGAAAAATACAAAGGCAAGCTGGTAATCATAGGCTGCCCTGCCAATGATTTCGGTGCTCAGGAACCAGGTACAAACCAGGAAATTGCTACTTTCTGCAAGAAAAACTATAGCGTATCTTTCCCTATGGCTTCAAAAATCACTGTAAAAGGTGAAAGCATGGCGCCAATATACCAGTGGCTTACCAAAAAAGAGCATAATAAACTGAAAGACAGCGAAGTAAAGTGGAACTTCCAGAAATACCTCATTAATGAAAAAGGCGAACTGGTTGCTGTTTTCGAACCACGCACAAAACCAAACAGCGCTGAAATAATTGCTGCAATAGAAAAATAACGAACAAATTAATTCAATTTTCATTAGGGTTTTGCAGGATTCGACACCCTCTCCTTTGGAGAGGGCCGGGGTGAGGCCAATGAGTGGCAATCAAAAATACTTAATGAATCAATACTAGATTACTTAAGCAATCAAAGCGTCACTTTCAAAATAATCAACCTCAAATATCTCTAGTTTAAGACCCGGACCAAACCTCCGGGTCTTATTTTTTTTACTATTCATTGCCTTTTCTATTACAATAATCATCCCAATTCCACCTGATAATCACCGCAATTATGGGAATAGACCAATATTGCTTACCTTCATCACATTAATTCCTAATGTTGTGAAGAAAATTTACCTAATTATAATTGCTGCCTGTTTTATTACAGCCGGATGCATCATAATGCGCCACTCCACTACTGTACCCCACAAGTTTGATTACATGGGTGCTGAGGATGCTATAGGAGGTGATGAAGACGCCGATGCCCGATATACCTATGAACTCCAAATGCTACGTGACCCGGCAACTGGGCGCATTCCTGCTAATATCGCAGCAGGTGAAATGGCTTTTGCAGCCACCCTACCAAATGATGCATTTTTGGCTGGTGCCCGTACTACTGCAGTCCTCGACTGGGCAGCCCGTGGCCCTTGGAATTTAGGTGGACGCACCCGTGCATTCGCTATTGATGTTACCAATCCTAATAGTTTTCTTGCAGGCTCCTGTTCTGGTAGTATGCATAGGTCTACCGATGGTGGTCGCACATGGCATACCACTACCCCATCTAACCAATATAAAACCGTAGCTGCTATAACCCAGGACACCCGCCCTGGCCACCAGAATGTATGGTATTATGCCACAGGCGAGGCCTATGGGGCATCTGCTTCAGGAGGTAGTGCCTATTACAATGGTAGCGGCATTTACAAATCTGTAGATAGTGGTGAAACATGGTCAGTACTGCCTACTACAGCACCCGCAACAGTTACTGCGTATACTATTTGGAGCCAGATAGCCTGGAATATCGCTACTAACCCCGCCGACACTACCCACGACGTTGTTTATTTAGCCAGTATTGGTGGTATCCATAAAAGTTTAGATGGTGGCACCACCTGGACACTAGCCCTTGGCAATGGTAATTCCTACTTTACCGATGTGGTAGTTACACCTAAAGGAGTAGTTTATGCCACATTGAGTAGTGATGGTTCTGGTCCGGGAATTTATCGCTCTGTCGATGGAGTTACATTTACCAATATCACCCCCGATTCCTTCCCACGCACTTACAACCGCCTTAAGATTGGGTACAGTCCATCTTATGAAAACCAGGTGTATATCTTAGGTAATACTCCTAATTACGGCATGCCCGATACAAACTATCTAGGTTCTGTAGAGTGGAACAGCCTTTGGCGCTATACCTACAAAGCTGGCAATGGTGCACATGACAGCAATGGGCATTGGGAAAACAGGTCGGCTAACCTGCCTATGACAGGCGGCCCATTTGATAAATTTACCTGCCAGGGCTCCTATGACCTTGTTATAAAAGTAAAACCTAATGACACCAATGTAGTGTTTATAGGTGGTACTAATCTTTACCGTTCTACATCTGCATTTGCCGATAAAACCCATTCTACTTATTTAGGCGGATATAGGGAAGGAGCTACACTCCCTGTGGTAGATATGTTCTTAAACCACCACCCCGACCAGCACGAACTGGTGTTCCTGCCCAATGACCCTAATAAAATGATATCTACAAATGATGGGGGTATATTTTACACCAATGACAATACGGTACCATCGGTTTTATGGTCGTCGCTCAACAATGGTTACCTCACAAGTATGTTTTATACCTGCGCCATAGATCATGCATCAACCAGCAATATCATCGTTGGAGGTGCCCAGGACAATGGTAGCTGGTTTACAAATAGTACTGACCTGCACACCCCATGGGTTAGCCCAAGAGGGGGTGATGGTTCCTATTGCGCTATTGCAGATAATAGCAGCGCCTACTACCTAAGTATCCAGAATGGCCGTATGATGAGGGCTAAACTCGACTATGCCGGCAGGGTAGATAGCTTCGCACGTATCGACCCAATCGGAGGGCATGGTTACCAGTTCATCAATCCATATGTTCTAGACCCAAATAATAACGACATCATGTATCTGGCAGGTGGCAAATCGCTATGGAGGAATAATAACCTTTCAGGCATCCCCTATGCCAGCAATTGGGATTCTATAGCTACCAATTGGGTTCGTTTTCCCGATTCAATATCAGTTACCGGAACTATCACAGCCCTGGCTATTTCTAAAACCCCGGCCAACAGACTTTATTTTGGTTGCAGTTCCTACAGGGTTTTCAGGGTTGACAGTGCTAATATTGGCACCCATACTTTCAGGAATATCACCAGCACTGCTACAGGCAATGCATTCCCTGGTGGGGGTTATGTCTCCTGCATAGCAGTTGACCCCAATAATGCAGATAATGTGATGGTGGTCTTTTCCAATTACAGCGTGAATAGCCTTTGGTATTCAAGCAATGGCGGCACCAGTTGGACCAAAGTAGGTGGCAACCTGGAGCAAAACAAAGTATCTGGTGCAGGTAACGGGCCATCGTGCAGGTGGGCAAGTATTATACCTGTGAAAGATGGCACAGTATATCTTGTAGGTACAAGCATTGGATTATTTGCTACTACCCAGTTAAAAGACACATCAACTATTTGGGTGCAACAAGGCACCAATACAATAGGCTCGAGTGTAGTAGATATGATTGATTTCCGTAGCACCGATGGACTGGTAGCAGTAGCCACCCATAGCAGCGGCATTTATTCTACCCACATCACCCAGGTTGCTAATGTAAATGGCATAGAGCCTGTAGCAGTAGATAATAAGGGTTATGACCTGCTTACCTACCCTAATCCTTTTGCAGAATATACCAATATTCACTTCACCCTTAAGGGTCGCTCAGAGGTAAGTATCAATATCTTTGACCAGGCAGGCCGCCTCGTGAAAACTATAGCCGAAGGCCAACTGGATGCCGGCGAACAACATTTCACTTTCAGACCCGATAACCTTCCTGCAGGTATTTACTATTGCACCATAAAAGCTGGCACAGGTACTGAGGTGAGTAAGATGGTAATTGTTCATTAGTAGAGAGTAGAAAGTAGAAAGACGTATTCTGTTAGTGATAAAGCAGATAGTCGTTTCAGGTATATTGAGAATCCCCGCCAACACCAATTTATTTGGCACAGCGGGGATTTTTATTACATCTGTAATATTTGATATCAAAATCCGTCGATCTGCGATGCTGTTGCAATCGAATTGCCCCACTTTACTAAAAATAAGTATTTTACTATTTGGGGCTATGGTCTACCCGTATATTATTGATTTCTAATCACATGTGAATTTTCGCAATTTCCAAAAATGCCTCATTGTTGCCCCATCATTTACTGTTTATCTGAATTAGAATTTACAGAATTCCACCCT
>CANGSR010000451.1 GCA_947456055.1 Chitinophagaceae bacterium | reverse complement strand
TGGCTCAATACCGACGAACCATAATTGGCAAACGTACAATTATTCACTGTAGCATTACCCCCCTTCAGCATAGCTAAAGCCTGTGCACCTGTACTCTGAAACAAACTATTAGATATTGTTAGATTCCCTTCAAAGCAATAAATACCATATCCAATAGAATTCTGAATTTTAGAGTTAGTAATGGATACACTAGCCCCACTATCAGCTTCAATAGCCGCCGACTGTATCCCATAGTGCCAATAAGGTGTTGACGAACCACAGTTTTTAATGATTGCATTATTAAAGGTACCGCCATTGCCACCAGATATAAACAGGAAACCACCCCACTCACCCGGATAGCCCTTATAACCAAAATAAGCCCGGTCCAGCCTATCCCCCTGAAAAATTACACTATCACCACCCGCCGGGGCTCCTATAGTACCCACATTAAGTTTACCAAACACAAAAAACCGTGCATCCTGATGCATATATACCCTGCATTTGGGAGGTATATTCAAAGTTACATTCTGCCCTACCACGCAGCTATGAATTACCACATAAGGTTTATCAGTTTGCCAGGTGGTATTTGTGGTAATACTATCACTTACAATATAGTGGGCATTCTGTCCATAAGCTGTAAAGGGCACACTAAAATCCTTGCCATTGAGAGTGGCAATCATATGGTCAACAATCAAAAATGGCGTAAGCGTATCACTAGGATTGATATTCACAGTTGCCATTACATAGATACTATCATGAGCAGCAATCTTTAGGTTAGGAATATTATTGCCCGAATAGCCATTAACAACAAGATGAAAATAAGAACTAGCCCCACCTTCCAGCCTTACCGAACTCAACACCACATCCTGGCTCTGTGGATTATAGATGACAAAATAATTAGTATAGCTACCCGCAGCCGTAAACACCGTATCAAAAGCAAGGGTATCGGTAGAAAAAGTCAACACACCACCCGCAGTCAACAGCGATTGCTTCTTACACCCCCCCGAGAAAAGCGCAAAAAACAAACCCAAACAAACCAATGGTACCAAAAACGCCTTAAAACGCATAAAATAATTTAAAGTAAAAACCAGTTCCCAAAGATAACGGATATTGCAAAAAATAATTGCTTTTTGGGGGAAATGTGGAGGGAGGAGGGAGGAGAAAAACTACTTTACTTACATGATTAATTTCTTATTTGTAAAACCATTCAAGAAAACAGTTTATTTCAATACCATTGTAATAATCCAACTAATTAGTGATCACGTTTCACCAACAAGCAAAATTAGTTCAAATAGATAATTAAAACTGTAATTTTTTAACTAATTTTACAATACAATAATTTACGCACTCTACTCAAAATACACCTAAATCATCAAAATACTTTCATGAATAATAATGACTTACTTGGATTTGGAAAAATCTTACCATTAGACAAGCTCATTCAATCTCTAGAAAAAATAGTTGGCCGAGTAACTAAAAATTACTTCGATAAAAAGGATATTGAGGCAAAATCACTTGAAATACAATCACTTGCTATGGCTAAAGCAGCAGAAATGAAAATCATCTCAGCCGCTGTAAAAGAAAATTTCGATCCAAATGTAGGTATTGAATATAATGATGGAAAACTCCAAATTCATTCTTTACCACAAGACTCACCACATAATTCTAATATATTACCATCCTGCGACTTAGAAAATCGTACTAAAGAACGCATCTTACACCAACAAGCTAAAAAGCAAATTAATATTGAAAGTATTACTTCAATCGCAGCAGAACAACTTAAGGAAGAACCTGAAATAGAAGACAAACCAATTGACGAGGATTGGTTGAATAGATTTTTCAACATTGCAGAAGACATTTCTAATAGTGATCTTCAAACTTTATGGGGAAAAATTTTAGCTGGAGAGATCAAAAGATCAAAATCTTATTCCCTTCGAACACTTGAATTGATAAAAAACCTAAGTAAAGAAGAGGCTGATACAATAGCAAAAGTCGCAAACTATGCTATTAGAAATAATAATGGGTCTTTTTTATTTAAAGGGAATCAGGATTCATTAGCCAAATATGGGGTAACATACTATGATAAAGCTCTTTTAATTGAAATTGGAATTTTACAGCCTGGAGATTTTACAACCTATATATTACATCAAAATGAAGCAAAGGATTCCATATGGTTCACTTATGGAAATTTTGTTCTTTTGATTGAAAGGCAAGAAAATGCGACAAAGCACAACCTTTCAATAATACACTTCACTAAAATTGGGGAAGAAATACTGAATTTACTAACAATACATTCAAATCTAGAATACCTTAAAGAAATTGGAACTTTTTTGAAGCGCTCCGATACCCAAGCATCATACGCATACATATTAGATAAAAATGAACTAAATATACGACATACTCTTCCAATTCCAATTTAAACTACTAGATTAGTTATTTAGATTCAAACATAAAACAAAATTAAAACCCGATTGGCGAAAAATTATAACCAGAAAACGACTATTTACACCGTCAATCTTGCTACTTTCTACTAATTACTATCTACTATTTACTAAAACACCCCATTTCTGCTACCTTTGCCTCAATATCATTTGCATGGAATTACCAAAGGGTAAAAAGGTTTATTTCGCTTCCGATTTCCATTTGGGAATCCCTGACAGGGCAACAAGTATAGAGCGTGAAAAACGTATCTGCCAATGGCTCGATGAAATAAAACACGATGCTGCCCTTCTCTACCTGGTAGGTGATATTTTCGATACCTGGTTCGAGTACCGCAATGTAATCCCCCGTGGCTATACCCGTTTCCTGGGCAAGCTGGCCGAGCTAAGCGACAATGGCCTGCGCATAGAAGTCTTTACAGGCAATCACGACCTCTGGATGCTCGACTATTTTACTAAAGAGCTCAATATCCCCGTGCATCACCACCCAATTACTATTGAAATCAATGGCAAAAAACTATTCATAGGTCATGGCGATGGCCTTGGCCCCGGCGACCATGGCTATAAGGTGCTCAAAAAAGTCTTGCGCAGTAATATTTCCCAATGGCTTTACCGCCGTGTTCACCCCGATACCGGTGTTGGCCTGGCAGAATGGTTTAGCCGCCTCGGTCCCAAACATGCCGAGGGCCCCAAAACCCCAAAACCCCATAATCTTCGTAGAAAGGTAATTTAATAGATATCAAAGTTTCAGGAGTCAATCCAAACACGTAATTAACAGCCTCATTAAGTAATCTATAATCTTAAAAGATAAACATTTGACAAGAATCACTTCTATAAAGAAAATGCAACAGACATTCGGAAAGTTTATGACTATGGCTCCTCTCAGAGCCCAATTCTTCGGCTCATCCGCCACAGCTAGATACTTCTCTAAGTCCTTGGTAAGCATTATCAGCCTAGAAGCTTATTATACTCATTGAATATCATTGAATCACTATCAAACCCCCCATTCAAGCATAACTTCAACCATCTTTTATTCATGAATATAGTTAGGCAAGAAGGTCCTCGTGACTGGAGCCAATGGACAGATTGGTATCCCCTTGACCAAGTCCATCTGCAATGAGGTTGGCCCCCAAGGTACAGTTCTCGCCACTGATTTGGGCAACGCAAAGGTCGAATTCCCCTGCAAGTATCAAAGCCTTGATATCTGTGATGAGGCACACTACAAGGAGCTCGTGAAGGAGCACAAGATTGACTACATCGTTCATCTAGCTGCTATCCTCTCAGCTACTGGAGAACTCTACCCAGATAAAGCACTCAAGGTCAACGTTGATGGTGCGATCTCAGCCTTGAACATTGCCAGAGAGAACAAGTGCCAGATCTTCTTGCCATCCACTATTGCTGCCTTCGGTGGTGACTAGTTCCAGAAGGACAAAACTCCAGTTGACTCAATCCTGCAGCCGACTACCATGTACGGTGTATCTAAAGTCTTCAAC
>CANGSR010000450.1 GCA_947456055.1 Chitinophagaceae bacterium | reverse complement strand
GGTGCAAAATGGTTATGGAATACAGGCGAAACAGGATCATCAATTTATGTTACCAAGCCGGGTCTTTATTTTGCAAAAGTAACCATAGATGGTTGTTCAAATACTGATACAGTATTTGTTGCCAATGATTGCTACGTAAGTGTACCAAATGTATTTACACCAAATGGGGATGGGTTGAACGATTACTTCTTCCCACGCCAGTTCCTGACAGCAGGTGTATCTACGTTTACAATGAATATTTATAACCGTTGGGGCCAGCAGGTATATACTACAAGTACTACCGATGGCCGTGGCTGGGATGGTAATATGAATAGTGTTCCACAACCTGCCGGTGTGTATATTTATGTAATAGACGCTACCTTCAAGGATGGCCAGATTGAACACCATACTGGTAATCTTACTTTATTAAGGTAATTTATATTTTTATATTATGTGGCCACCTGCATATCCTTGCAGGTGGCTTTTTTTTATTTAATGTTCCCGATATTCTAGTATTCCTAAGGTTTAATTATTTTGGGCAAGGGCGCAAAAAATCTAAATCTGCAATTTTGCGACAATTTTGTTGTTGAAATGCCATTACTTATTCATATTTCTGTAGATTTGTAAAAAGATTTTTTAACTTTACCAAACCATTTCAATTTTTTACCTGTCTTCTAATCATTGGAGTGCCTAACATTGTAATTATTTTTATGAAAAACATATACAATACCTATTTTCGAAGTCTGGTTATTTTAGTAGTTATCCTATTCACTGTCAATAATTCCTTCGCTTCCCACGTTATTGGTGCAGAGTTACGGTATAAGTGGGTAAGTGGTCTTACTTATGATTTAACGGTTATCTTATATGGGGATTGTGGACCATCTTCTGCTGGTTCATTCAGAGGTTTACCTGTAGGTCGTCCTCAGGTTTGTGTATATGATGGTGCAACTGCAGCCACTGGTACTGGTTTCACAACAGGTTCTGCAAGCCTTGTTGCCCAGGCTCCAATTTGCGGTTTGGAGGTTACACCAGTATGTCCTGATTCCATTTTATTTACTACTTGTGCAAGTACGGCGTATAGTATTCCAGGTATTAAGAAATTCGTTTATACCGGAACTATTACCTTACCTCGTAACTCCACTCGTTGGAGATTTATTTATACATCTAACAATGGGTCAGGTAGTACGGCCTATTCTTGTAGTTTCTTTACAGGTAGTTCTGGAGGGGTATCTTCAGGTCGTACAGGTTCTATTACTAATTTAACAGCCGGGAGTAGTATCCAGTTAATTGATACATTAAATACATCATTCAGGAGAGGTCATAATTCCAGTCCTGTTCTTACCGTTGAGCCAACACCTTTCTTTTGTTTGAGTACTGTAGATTGTTATAACCCGGGCGCTATTGATTTATACGATACCAGTGTATTTTATAACGAGCCATCAGGTGATAGTCTTATTTTCTCATTGATACCTGCAACAAATGGAACTGGTAGTTGCGGTGTTATTGGCGGGGCAGTTTCTTATCTTGGCTTAGCTTGGCCAGGGCAGCCATGTGGTGGATCAACCCCATTAAATGTTGCTGCAGCCTCAGATTTCTCTTTTGATCCTGTAACCGGCCAGTTATGTTTCACTCCTAATGTTACCCAACGATCTACTGTGGTTTATAATATTCAAGAGTTTTTCAATGACACGCTCGTAGGTACAATGCAAAGGGAAATGAACTTCAATATTTTACCTTGCGTATTAACAAATCCTGAAGGGGAGATTGATTCTTTTACAGCAGGTCCGGGTGCGGATACTACTTCCGGAACCAGTTTCTTTGCCTGTCAATATACCGGATTTTTTAATTTAGACTTTAATCCAAGTGAGCCCGATACATCATTGAACATTATTGTAACTGCAACTGGTTTACCTTCAGGTGTTACATTTACTGTAGTTAACAATAATACTAACCACCCACATGGTACAATTACTGGTAATACTGGTACAATACTACCTGGGTCATATACATTCTATCTTACCTACCAGGATAGCCATTGCCCCATAAGTGGCAAGACAACCAAGGCATTTACTATTACAATTTATCCGGTACCATCAATACGGGATTCAATTATCTCCAGGGCTACATGTACCCAGAAGTCCGCTATTATGATTATTCCAGGTGGATATGGAAAGCCGTGGACAGTTAAGGTATCTAATACAATTGGTGACACCATACAAACCTTTACAGATACTACCTCTTTTATAGATAGTCTTTCACCTGGTACTTACCATTTGACCATATTTACAGTATTTGGTTCTTTATGCCATATGGATGACACAATTCATATAGATACCCCAAGAATAACTTCCCCGGTCACCTATACTGATCCTACATATTGTGGTGCCCCAAATGGTACCTTAGTACTTCATTCATTATTCACTGGTGATATTGATACTGTGTTTTATTATTTCAATGGGGTATTACAACCACCCGTCGGCTTTATAGTCACGGGGGCTGGTACAGATACACTTACAGGTTTACTGGCAGGTATATATGATAATATAATAGTAAAATCAGGTTTCTGCCTGACAACACCAGCAGGTCCTGATACCCTTCGAAACCCACCATTTACCTTCCGGGCAATAACGAAATCCAATCCAACCAAGTGTGGCTATTGCGATGGTACTGATACCTTGTTTGGTATACACCCCGGTCAGTTAGATACTATTAGTTATATTTTGGCAGGCGTAACCCATACCACTACCTTCCTAATAGGTGCCGATAGTATGGTGGTATTTACAGGTCTGTGTTCAGGCTCTTATAATAATATCACTGTCCAGACAGCTGGTTTGTGTAATGCAACCATAGCTGGTCCGATTATTTTGGATTCACCAAGGATATCAGCATCATTCATGGCAACTCCTATATATGGTTGTAAGGGTGATACTGTAGAATTCTCCAACCGTTCGGCGCCTGCATCTGACCTTACCTATAAATGGTATTTTGGAGATGGTTATACTGATACAGCTACTAACCCAAAGCATTTATATGTAAATACCCATACTGTTACCTATGACATCATGTTATATATCACAAACGGAAAGTGTGTTGATAGTATACCACAATCTATTTTGCTTGATAATTATGTAAAAGCAGGTTTTGAGTTCGTTCCTAATCCATATGTATGCCAAAATTCACCAGTAACATTTACCGATACATCAAAAGGCACAAGCCCTGCAGGTATGGCTCCGCTTGTTTATAACTGGTCTTTTGGTGATGGTAGCTTTGATAACAACTTTAATGAAATTCATTCTTACGTAAATACAGGTAAATACACAGTAAGGCTTATAGTAAACAATGCTATACCATGTTATGATACTGCTTATGGTACAGTATATGTTGACTCAATTAGCCCTATCAGCATCCAGGCCACAGATTCAGTAATGTGCCGTGGCAATGCAGTAACATTTACTGGTATCTATACTTCAATAGGTGATACAGGCGTTATCTGGTCATTTGGTGATGGTAATACAATCAAGAATGTAAATCCTGTAGTTCATGCATTTGACGGTACAGGTCTATTAACTGTATCAGCGAATGTAAAATACAGGGCATGTCCTGAATTGTTTACCAGCCGCAAAATCGCCATATATCCTTCACCATCAATGTACTTAGGTGGTGATAAAGCAATGTGCCCTGGTAGCCAGCCAATATTACTGAGCGATGAAACCAATAACCTGCCAGGCAGTGGTGCAAAATGGTTATGGAATACAGGCGAAACAGGATCATCAATTTATGTTACCAAGCCGGGTCTTTATTTTGCCAAAGTAACCATAGATGGTTGTTCAAATACCGATACGGTATTTGTTGCCAATGATTGTTACATAAGTGTACCAAATGTATTTACACCAAATGGGGATGGGTTGAACGATTACTTCTTCCCACGCCAGTACCTGACAGCAGGTGT
>CANGSR010000449.1 GCA_947456055.1 Chitinophagaceae bacterium | reverse complement strand
CCTCCGAAACCTTTAATTTAGAATCTGCAAACTTTATTGCAACTTCAAATGACATATTCGGTCCTATTTCATCTTCCTTTTTATCATCCTTTTTAATAGGATTAATTGGGTTGTATCCGTCCCTTAGCCTTTTTAAATAAAATTCCCTGAACTCTTTTAACTCAGTTCTTCTACCTGATAGGGTGTTGATTCTGTTAAAATCACTCAGTCTCATGTCCTTACTTTCTCCGGTATTATCATCATAAAACCTGAACCGTATTAGCCAGGCTACTTTTATTAATTCCTTACCACCAGTTTCCCAATCTTTAGGGGTGATAGATATTTTACCGATTTTACACTTGTTTGGCAGATGCTCCATTTGTCAAAGTTTTGGTCAAAGTTTATAATTGTCAAAGTCTGCCTTGAAAGAAAAAAGCACCGAATGTGTTAACAATCAGTGCTTTACGTTGTGATCTGGATTGGATTCGAACCAATGACCCTCAGCTTAGAAGGCTGATGCTCTATCCAACTGAGCTACCAGACCATTTATACTTGGATTAATTACAAAAAGTGTGCAAAGTTAATCCTTTTTTCTGGTTTTTGAGGTATCTCTGTGCTGATTTTGTTAATCATTTTTTCGGCTAGGGTAATTTTTCCTTCCAGATTAGATTACCTTCGTCCATTCTATTATTTTTACCTCATGGAATTTAAAATACAGCAAAAACCTTCTAAAAAACACCAGCTTTTTATCATTGATGATGTGAAAAAGTTGAGTGCAATACCCGAAATTTCTGAACAGGAATCAGCATATGCTACCGCAGCTTTTGCTGCCGAACAAAACAGGGTGACTATCAACAGGTATACCCATTTTGTATTCATCTACAACCTGAAACCTAAAAAGACTGATTGGCAAACAAAAGAAACCCTACGTAAGGCCGGTTCTGAATTGCAAATGGTAGCCAGTAAATTGAAACTGGATGAAATTACCATCTCTAATATTACTGCTATAGAATCTGCGGCACTTTTATTTGCCGAGGGTTTGGCCCTTAGCAATTACCAATTCCTCAAATACCGTACGGAAGCTAAGAAATTAACCCATACATTAAATACCATCAGTTTTACTAAAGATTCTGCTACCGTCAAGGAGGTTGAAAAACTAAGTATTACCGTGGGTGCTATATATCGTGCCCGTACTCTGGTGAATGAGCCTCTTAATTATCTATCAGCAGTGCAACTGTCTGAAGAGATTAAGTTATTGGGCGAGGATAGTGGCTTTAAAGTTACTGTGCTTAATAAAGCCCGTCTTGAAAAAGAAAAAATGGGTGGTATTCTGGCGGTTAACAGGGGCAGTATCGATCCGCCCACTTTTACCATAATGGAGTACAAGCCCAAAAAAGTACTCAATAAAAAGCCAATTGTACTTGTGGGTAAGGGTGTGGTATATGACACAGGCGGCCTGTCTCTAAAGCCAACTCCTAACTCTATGGACCGGATGAAGAGTGATATGAGTGGTGCGGCATTGGTAAGCGGTGCTATGTATGCTATTGCTAAAATGCAGTTACCCCTTCATATTGTGGCCCTTGTGCCTGCTACTGATAACCGCCCTGGTGAGGATGCATATGTGCCTGGTGATGTTATTACCATGTATAGTGGTGCTACAGTTGAGGTACTCAATACCGATGCTGAAGGGCGTATGTTATTAGGTGATGCCTTGCATTGGGCCAAGAAATATGATCCTGAACTGGTACTCGATTTTGCTACACTTACTGGTGCAGCTTCTACTGCAGTAGGGGAACATGGTATTGTCTGTATGGGCACAGCAAGTGAAGAAACCAAACTTGCATTCAGGGAAAGTGGCTTCCGCCAATATGAGCGTTTGGTTGAATATCCCTTGTGGGACGAGTATGGTGACCAAATTAAGTCAGATATTGCTGATTTGAAAAACATTGGTGGGGCTACAGGTGGTGCAATAACTGCAGGTAAGTTCTTAGAGCATTTTACCAACTACCCATGGATGCACTTTGATATAGCTGGTGTATCATTTGCAACCTCAAGGCATGGTTATTACCCTGTTGGTGGTACCGGTTTTGGAATGAGGATGTTGCTTGATTTTTTGGGCAATTATGCTATTAGTATTAAGTAGAGAGTAGAAAGACGTTCGGTGGAAGTATTTAGTATATAGTCGTTTCCTTTTTAGTTCTTAGTAAAATTAGGGAGGCATACCTTAGTACTTAGCATTTGTTTTTTCTTCGTTTTTTTTAGTAGCCCCGGCCTTTAGGCCGGGGTCAGAAAAGAGAGTCAGTAGGCTTTAGCCGAAATCCTTGCGGGCTACATAAAATGATGGTGCTGGAAATAGAGAAATGGTGGATAGAGAAGAAAAAGTGGTGAAATAAAAATTGTACATAAATAAAGCTAATCCCGCAGGGGGTAATATAAGATGAACGTAAATAATGAAAAGCCAATTATAGGTATCACAACTGGTGATCTAAACGGAATAGGTACTGAAGTTATCATCAAGACTTTTTCTGATAACAGGATGCTTGAATTATGCACTCCTGTGATTTTTTCATCAAATAAGGTAATCAATTATTACCGCAAGATTATGCCTGAGCTGGTGTTTAATTTCGCCAGTACAAAAGACCTTACCAAGCTCAATCCAAAGCAGGTGAATATCTTTAATTGCTGGGATGATGAAGTGGCCATACAACCAGGCGTACTTACTGAGGCGGGCGGCAAATACGCCCTGCGCTCACTAATGGTGGCTGCCCAATGCCTGAAAGATGGTCAGCTTGATGCTATCGTAACTGCACCCTTACATAAGGCTAACACCAATGTACCTGATTTTCCATTTACCGGGCATACTCCTTATTTTAAAGATAAATTTGGAGCCAAGGATGTATTGATGTTACTGTACAACAATAATCTCAGGGTTGCGCTGGCTACGGAGCATATTCCAATTTCGAAGGTATCAGCATCTATTACAAAAGAATTGCTTTTATCAAAGCTGAATATTCTCAAGGAAACTTTAATAAAAGATTTTGGGATTGATAAGCCTCGAATAGCCGTTTTGGGCTTAAATCCGCATGCTGGTGATGATGGGCAGATAGGAACTGAAGAACAAACGGTTATCAAACCAGCTATTGACCATATGAGGCAATTCAATAATCTTGTATTTGGTCCATTCAGTGCCGATGCTTTTTTTGCCAGGGGTAGTTATGTCCATTTCGATGCTGTTTTGGCTATGTACCACGACCAGGGTTTAGTGGCTTTTAAAACTTTGGCTCAGGGCGAAGGGGTTAATTATACTGCCGGATTACCCATTATCCGTACCTCTCCCGACCATGGTACGGCTTTCGATATAGCAGGTAAAAACCTTGCTGATCCATCTTCTTTCAGGGAGGCTGTATACCAGTGTTTAGACTTATTGGCACAGCGTCAACGATATTCCGAAAATACAGCCAATCCATTGAGGCGTGGCAGGATAGAAAAAGAAAGGGAAGACAGTGCAGTGGTTTAAATCCGATATTTTCCAATTTCATTTTCTTAAGGAATTTTGGAAGCTTAAGTTACTGTTGTTATTTATTGAATTAAATAGCCCGAAGGGCTTAAATGTGAATAGCCCCCGGTGTTAACCGGCGGAGAGATAATGTAAAAATTAAAGAACCCCAAAGGGGGGCAATGTGAAAGGTAATTGAGTGTAAGACTTATATAAGGCATTTTGTTTTTAAGTATAATAAAATTAATCAAGCTTACTCATTTTGAAACTACATATTTTGGCAATAGCAGCCCATCCCGATGATGTGGAACTGGGTTGTGCCGGCACACTAATCAAGCACGTTCTAGCCGGACAGGCTGTGGGGATTATAGACCTTACACAGGGCGAATTAGGTACCCGTGGCAATGGTGTACTTAGGCTACAGGAGGCCCAAAAAGCTGCTGAAGTAATGGGT
>CANGSR010000448.1 GCA_947456055.1 Chitinophagaceae bacterium | reverse complement strand
GAACACCGATTCGAATGGCTTTTCCGATTATTTTTTGTTCAAGTTCAGTTCTTCTGGGAATGAATTATGGGGCAAAACAGCTGGAGGGCTTTGGAGTGAGGCCGGTGCGGGATTAACTGTAGATGCATCAGGAAATATTTATTCCTGTGGGTATTTTCAAAGTCCATACCTCCGTTATGGCACGGACTCAATAAAAAACGACACTACATCAGTATCAATGAGTCTTCGCTCACCCGATATATTTATGTTCAAATACAGCCCGGCAGGCAATCTATATTGGGCCAAAACTGCTGGTGGTGCAGGATTGGATATGCCATATGGTATGGCATCTGATACTAAAGGCAATCTTTACATTGGCGGAGCCAGTAACAGCCATCCATTTAAGCTAGGTTCCATTAGCTTATTGTGCAACAATGGCAGCGAACCATTTTTGGCCAAACTTAATTCTACACTGGAAACTGAAGAGTTCCAAATAGAAAATGATCCAATCACGATTTACCCCAACCCCACCAAAGGCTATCTAGTAATAAAGCTTAATGGCCAAAATTATAGCGAGTTAAAAATTTATGACCTGATGGGTAAAATTGTTTTTACACAATCATTGGAGACAAATAGTAGTAATCCCCAGTTTACAATTAATGTTGGCCAACTTACAAGTGGCGTATATCTGGTGCAGGTAATAGGACAGGAAGGAGCAATTACCAGACAGGTGGTGGTGGAATAAAAACCACCCCAAACGTTAAAACCTGTTAATTTCTGAAATTCTTTGATAGGAAGATAAACTTTGGCAAGCTAATTGCATCTATATCTTTATTAAAGCAATTGTTATGAAAAACAGAATCGTTTTGAGCGTGTTGCTGATACTGATGTTATCAGTAGGTGTTAACTCCAAAGCCTGTGCTAGTCCCTGGAGACATTGC
Organism: Chitinophagaceae bacterium; assembly: GCA_947456055.1. GTDB lineage: Bacteria > Bacteroidota > Bacteroidia > Chitinophagales > Chitinophagaceae > Nemorincola. The sequence goes on along the minus strand of CANGSR010000448.1, from coordinate 3,017 downwards.
GGACATGGCTATTACCGCCCAGCAGTGGTATATTGTCCTCCTCCTCCACCGGTTAGATATTGCGCACCCAGGGTTTATGTAAATACATATCAGGAACCTGTTTATTACCGACCTAGACATTGCGAACCAAGACATTATGTGCGTAGGGGCTGTAATAACCCAAGACGTGGATACTATAGATATTAGGTTTGAAAAGGTGAAAAGTGAGAAAAAAAAAGCTGCTCTTTCCAGGGCAGCTTTTGCTTTTATAGCCTGTAGGTAATTATAATAAATTATCTATAAAAAAGCCTAACGAATGAGGAATTGCCCAATAATCTTGAAGCAGCAAATCCCCCTTTGTGTGTTGGCGTAGAGCGTGAGTAAAGAGGGCTAGGGGGACGAAAAGTAAAATAATTTAATATTTAAGGTGTTAATTTTCAAGCTATGACACCCTCTCCTTCGGAGAGGGCCGGGGTGAGGCCTCCGGTCAACTAATTGATTTACAAAACCCGGTATTATCACCCCTCCACCACCCTTTTCTTATTAATCATATAAACAGCCATAATACCCAATACACCGCCTATTGCAGTGTGTACATGTATTACCTCTCCAAGCAATAACCATGAAGAAACTGATGCTGCTAAAGGAACAAGAAAAATAAAACTACTTGCCTTCTCAGCACCAAGGCGTGTGGTGGAATAGAAATAAACTGTAGTTGCCAGGGCAGTTACAATAGCCGAACTAAAAAACAGATTACCCCAAAAGATACCATCTTTCAAGTGAGCCGATTGCACTGCTTCCTGGAAATTGGTCATAGGAAGGAGACAAAGAAGGGTTACTATATACTGCCAGAAACTAAAAGTTAGTGGGGAGCCATATTTACCCCCTTTTGAAGTAAACTTACTCATGCTCGCCCACAGGAAGGCTGCAAGCAAAAAGTATAGATTTCCAGAATCAATAATTTTCGACGAACTATCCCAAACCTTTAATAGCGAACAACCCGCTATTATACCCAACACAAGACCTATAGCTTCATTTCGTGAAGGTAATTTACGGCTTATAAAAATCCCTATGGTATAGGCCATTATAGGATTTAGGGTTGTTACCAATACCCCACCCGCCCCTGGCGAACCTTTCTTCAAACCGATGAAAAACAAGTAACTATACAGGCCCAGCAACAGCCCTGAGGCTATAACAAAGGGTATGCCCTCTTTCCGTATCCAAAGTCCCGCCTTTGATATAAAGAGTATTAATAGCATCACAGCTATAACAATAATATACCTATAAACCGCAAAATTTACTGCCGAACAATATCGGGTAAGCACCTTACCAGATGGCCAGCTCAATCCCCACAGAAACATACTTATGATCATGGCTCCCGTTAGGGCACCTGAAGAAACCTGTTTTTTCTGCATGGATTCGATAAATCTTTGTTGAAGGTGCGAATGTAAGCCAATACGGTAAATTGGAATGGCTATGAATGAAAAACCCCTCGTATGAGGGGATTATCATTCATTAATATTTCCAAAATCAGATTATACACCCAGCTTTTCACGAAGGCGGTTAGGCACTCCGTTTTTATGTAATAATATAGCAGTGGTTTTGTATAACACATATGCCCTGCTTACGTATATATAGCCTTTGTAATCATTTTTATCACCCCAGCTATTTTTCACAATATAGTACTTGCGGCCATTCTGGTCCTCTGCAAGACCTACTATGTGCATACCATGGTCATCGGTAGTCTCGTAATTATCAAATGCGGTTTGGCGTTTTTCGGGAGTGATAACCCTTTCATCCTTAGGGCCTTCAAACATGTATTTCTTTTCAGAATCATCCATATCATCAAAGTCTTTTTCAGGCACATAAGCAACCCCGTTTTTCCAGCTGAAGTATTTTTCACTTACATCAGCAGCCCATGATACAGTAAAGCCCTTGTTCAATGCATTATCAATAATTTCGGTAAGGTCTTCCATGTGCACATTGTAATAACGGCTGAATGACCAGTTGTCAGGTACCATGAACATACACTTTTTGTAATAAGGATCAGTAGTTACAGAACCCAATTCAATATAATCTTCAGGATGAATGCCTACACGCTGTGCGGCAAATGTTTTTGGGGTATAAGTATGTCCGTCCCAAACGAATTTCTCAGGTATTGCACCCAGGTAAGAATCCAACACATCATTATATGCCTTCTTCCACGATGGAGTCAACTTACCATTAGGATTAGCCACTACTGCATCCAACATAGCTTTAAGAATAGCCTGCATTTCTGCAAATTTATTCTTGGTAGTACCATAGTGCAGTCCTGTATATACATCCTGCGGCATAGCACCATACTTGGCAAACATATTAATAACATCATGACACTCTCCACCATCACCCCAGCTTACCGAACCATGCATACGTACATATGCATCAGCCTTGTCCATGTACACACAATGCGCACTAAAAATCTGGGCCAACTCTATTGGTTCCTTACCCATACGCATCATTTCGCTTTCCAGAAAGGAATTGGTAGAATAGCTCCAGCATGTACCTGAACTAGCCTGGTTTTTTACAGGAGTACGCTCAAGGTCTATGATATGGTTAAAGTGGTATTTTTTATCAGGGTCATTGTTTTTTATGGTAACATAACTCCTGTTTGTTTCAATTTTCCTAATCAAATCGTCCTGGGCATGAACCATTGCAGGAAACAATGCGATAGCTAATAATGATAATTTTCTCATTTTATACTGGAATAATTTTTTGAGTGCTACAAATGTATCCAAATATGTGATAAGGTGGTAATTTTTGTGTGGTGATAAAAGGGGTAAAACTATCCCTCAGAACTTATTTTATTTACTTAAATAATTTCTGGCTCTATTTTCTATCTCAAAAGGCAAAATTCAATTATTTTGCACCTATGCCAAATATCGTCTTAAGACCAATTACCAAAGCTGACAACCCAATTATAGCCAATGTAATAAGGGCTGTACTAACCGAATTTAAAGCCAATAAACCCGGAACAGTATATTATGACCCTACTACCGATG
>CANGSR010000447.1 GCA_947456055.1 Chitinophagaceae bacterium | reverse complement strand
AGAATCAGTTCGGTCAAGATTTGGGTATATCCAGGATTCTACTGGTAGGTTATCTATTGCTAATGGTAGTAATCCATTATTAGTGCAAACGAAGTAATGCCCATTGCAACTACTTAAAGTAAGTGATGGTTCCCTGGTCATAAACATTCCACATAAGACAATGTGTATTGATCCTTTAGGATAATAAGGATATGCCGACTTTAGGAAATATGCTGCCTGGGTAAGGTTGTAGGGCGTAACATCATGGGTAATATCATAGATCAGTAAATGAGGATTTTGCTGCATCAAAATACCCCTTACAATAGCCGCAGTTGCGTCTTTGGTGCCAAAGTCAGAAAGTAGTGTGATGCATGCCATACCCTAATGCAAAAGTACACACAGCTTATCAGCTAATGATAAATCTTTAGGAATTATTTAGTTTATTTGCAGCTATTGGATTGTAGCTGAGTGGCCCATTAAACTTTTGGCACCAACATTGTTTGTATTAAAAATTAGATTAGCTGGAGCAATATTTCTTTGCGAACTCCTGGAAAACACCTATCGTAAGAGGTTTGCAAATATAGTCTTCAACGATTTTGTATTTTTTAGACTTTTCTACGTCCCTGGGGTCAATAGATGAGGTGAGCATTACAACATGCGAAGCAGAATTTAGCGATGTGCATGCATCGAGAAACTCCCAACCTGATTTTCTTGGCATATTCAGGTCTAATAAAATTAGTCTCCTAATGGTAGGTTGCACACGAATTGTTTCTAATGCAATATCAATGTTTTCGTAGATTTTTACCGGTATAGAAGGGGTGATTTTTTTGATCATTTTAGAATTGATGTAATTGGTCAATTTGTCATCTTCAATAAGGCAAATTTCCTCTACTGATGGGTTAATGAGGTGGATAAGGTGTGTAGGGTCGTGTTTTAGATTGTCATTTATTTTTGAAATAATAGAATTGATATGATTTGCAGGTTCCTTAAGCAAATCGAAAAGGATTTTAATTTCGTTATATGAGTTTTCAGGATTTTCGCTCTCATTAATGAGCATCATGATTTTAGAAAATTCATGTCTTAATTCGTGAGAAGTAATAAAGGAAACCTTACTGATAGTTTCATTTCGTTCTTTAATGGCTAATTCATCAGATTTTTTCTGTGTAATATCATTTTTGAAAGCAAGGTAACCACTCAATTCATTATTATTAAATACGGGTTCCATCCTAAGGTCTAGCCAGTATTTGCGACCGGTTTTTGAGTAATTTACAACTTCGACCCTGATTGATTCACGTTTTTGAACTGCCTCCTGAATCATTTTCAGGGTTTGTGGATTGGTTTCATCACCATAAACCAATTCGCTTAAACTTTTACCCAATGATTCATCAATTGAATAATTTGATATTTTGGTAAATGCAGCATTAGCCCAAACAATACGGTTATTGGTATCAATAAGCACTACTGCAAGTGGAGATTTATTTATAATACCCTCGAGGCGGCTGTTTTCTTTTAGTGCATGTTTTAATTCAGATAATAAACTTTGGAATTTTTCATCAGGTGTAGTGTCCTTGATGATTAAATCAAGATAATTATCGGAAGGATAGGAATTTATTTTGAACCATTTTTCATAGTATGGGAATATATCTTCTAATTGGCCACCTTTTTGGTCAACAATAAAATCAGAAATCAGGGTGTTTATTTTCTTATATAGGTCGGGAAGTGCCTCAGGAATTTGTTTTCCAATAAGCTCAGATGCAGGTTTGGATATTAATAAAGTTAAAGGTGTATTGACAAAAACAATTTCAAGATATTTATTGATTGTTAAGAAAGAATCCGTTATGTTATTTAAAATTTGTTCTCTGTTTGTGAATGGAATGTTGCCTGTGGCTATAATATTTTTGTCTTTTTCAATCAAAGGATCGTTGTTTTGCATTTTGTCGGACAAGTTAGATTGCATTTTCCCTGCATTTTACAAACTATTCTCAAAATTATAACAATAAAAGTGTTTTTTTTTGAAAAAATATTAACGAATTGTTATTAAGGCGTATGTACTGTTACTTGTTTGCGAGACATTTGTTTGTTTCTAGTTTGTATTTTGGAGCGAATATATAGTAATTGTTCAAAATCAATAGATTAATAGCCATTCTATAGGTTTGTATTTTCTTAGGTGAGTTCAAGCAATTGTTATTAATTTGTTGTTTGAAAAATCAGTGCGAAGCCTTCTTCCTTTTTTCAAGTATATCTGATTCTGTTCAAGTTGGGTCTCTAGATAATAATACTGTTTTGGCAAACAAATAAAACTACTACTTTTAAGAACAAAATCACCGGATACATGATTATTCAATTTTGCGGACTATCGGGTAGTGGTAAGTCAACAATTGCAGGCAGGGTAAAGGAACTATTGAAGGAGGAAGGTCATAAAGTAGAGATAATAGATGGGGATGAATATCGTAAGGTTTTATGCCCGGATTTGGGATTTTCAAAGCAGGATAGGAACCAAAATATCAGAAGGCTGGCATTTGTTGCTTCTAAATTATCGGCTTATGATATTGTGGCTATAATATGTGCTATTAATCCATACGACGAAATAAGGCAAGAGGTAAAGGCAATTTATCCACATGTCATTACAATATATATTAATTGTAATTTAGAAACGCTCGTAGAAAGAGACACCAAAGGTTTATATAAAAAGGCTTTGCTTCCGGATGGGCATCCGGATAAAATAACCAATTTGACAGGTGTTAATGACCCATTTGAACCGCCAAATGAGCCAGACCTGGTACTGAATACAGCAGATGAATCGATTAATGAATCGGTAGCTAAATTGGCAAATTATATTATGCAGTTTTTAAAATAGAGGCAGGGTTAGGATAGGATACTTGTAATAACAAAGGCCCCTGATGTGAAATTTGTTGTTTTGTTGATTAAGATACCCCTTCCAGTTTCCGTGATATCATCAAATTTATCTACCATTATGGGTTGCTTTGTCTGAACTACAATGCTTGCTATTTGGTTTACTGATACGGGAGTGTTATCGGAATATTTATCAAGTGTGAGGTTGTCAGTTTTATCGATTATATCAATAACGGTACATTGGGTAGTGGTAGCACCAATACGCAGGATATATTCACCACCAACATTCATATCATTGTTATTGTCTAACCAGCATACTGCAGCCTGGATTTTATTTGTATAATATGGCCTATTGGTTGAGGAATGAAACATATCTCCCCTTGAAAATATTTTATCGCTTTTTAAATATAGAACTATGTTTTGTCCTTCTTCAGCTTTATCTGTTTGGTGGTAACCAAGTAAAATCTCACCTATTATTGCAGTGTTTTCGTTGTTGATAATAATCTCATCCCCACCATTTATGTTTCCTGAAATGAGTTTACCTGCATAGCCCTGGTTGTAATCTTTGTGTTTTTCATTTAGGACATATTGAACCTGGAATCTAAGAGTGTTACTGTTATGGGTAGCTATTGGATGGTTTTCTAATGCGCTTAAGATATTAGAACCATTGTACCAAGGCATATTGGTTGAAGGTATACAAACATTATCGCCATTGAGGGCTGAAATGGGAATGAATGTGCTATTGTTAAGATTCAGTTTTTGGGCTATTTGGTTGTATTCATCTTTGATTTTGCTATAGACTGCCTCGTCGTAGCCTACCATATCCATTTTATTAATAGCGACCACGATTTTCCCGATTTTAAGAAATGAAGCTACAATTGAGTGGTTTCTGGTCTGGCTGGTAATGCCATGGCGTGCATCAATTAGAATTATCATCAGGTCGACACTTGAAGCACCTGTGACCAGATTGCGGGTGTACTGGAAATGCCCAGGGGCATCGGTAATGATAAATTTCCGATTTTGGGTAGTAAAATACTTGTATGCAACATCAATAGTGATACCCTGTTCTCTTTCGGAACGAAGCCCATCTGTGACATGTGCCAAGTTAATAGTGTTTT
>CANGSR010000446.1 GCA_947456055.1 Chitinophagaceae bacterium | reverse complement strand
TCGCCAATACTATCAAGATAGCCAACGTGCATATAAAGCACGGCACCCGCCGAGTTACCACCAATAAATATATTATTGGTATCAATCTTATAAGTATTGGTTGTAGCACGGTCTTTCATGAAATACCTAATCGCCGCTTTACCATCACTAATGGCTTTGGTCACCTCATCAGTAGCCCCGGCAGCAGTTGCCAAACCTAAGAAATTGGTTAACCTGTAATCTATTGATACGGTTACATAGCCACGTTTTGCAAAATTCCTGCATAACCATAATACTGAAGAATCTGCATGTCTATCACCACCTACGAAACTTCCACCATGTGCCAAAATAATCAATGGCCTGGCAGCAATTGTATCTCCCACAGGTTGGTAGATATCCATTTTCTGGCCATATACCGTAGAATAGGTAACGCTATCAATGCTATAGTTGGCAAATATCTCATTCATATAGCGCCCTGAGGGACATTGCGCATTTGAATTTGTAGCTTGGAGCATGAGCATGCCCATTACCATTAAGTACAATTTTTTCATTAGGTTGTTATTTAGTTTTGAATTTTACTCCAAATTAAGACTTTCTCCGAAAATGCAATATCTTTTTGTTAATTTTTTATTTCAGCTACTTCAAATAGCTTTCAATAGTCGAAACGTCCTTCGTCTTATTGCAAGCAAGCGACGACGACCAGTACCCTCCTATTAAACCAAAAGTCTAACCTATCACGAATTAATCACATTGCTATATGCCGGGTTCTTGTTTCTTAAATCAAGCCCGCCTTCAAGTATGGATTTCAGGTTAGCAAAATAAAATGTCCAGCCTGTAGAGCAACCGACATGGAAGGACGATTTGCTTTTTTCATCTGTGGGTATCTGGCTTTGGGTCAAAATCATTTCTGTCGCATCTGGCAATTGCTTTAATTCTACCGTTACAATGCCGGCTATACCAAATACAAATTGAAACCTATCCTTGCCATTTGCTTCCAGAATCACACCATGTTCGACAGTAGAATCTGGATGACCATGCCAAAGCCACTCATAGGTATCCCCAATTTGAATTAGGCTATTCTCATCCCTTGGAAACCTATCCTGAGTTTTGAAATCAGCCTTCCTAAGGAACCAGTTTCTTAGTTGAGCACTAATAGCCCATGATTCATAAACAGTATTCATATCAGCATTGATATAAATTTTCATGGAGAATTTACTCCAGTCGAAATCAGCCATAAAAGAAATTTTGAAAATAAAAATAAGAAATATTTTATTTCAAAAGCGGCAGTTGAAAAATAATTGGAAACCGCAGTTAGTACCCTAATTTAATAATCAGGCAACCAAGCTTTTGGAATGGCATACTAAAACAACAATTATTGCCAATCGGAAAGAACTCTTAATCAACTTGTTACACACTAAAAACTAAGCCACCTATTGGTGGCTTAGTGAGTTTTCATAATGGAGATAGGATCAATCTGCCGGTTTAGGCCAGACAAAATGTTTTTGTTTTCAAGGGTGATGATTGGTCTGTCTGATATTTTTTCGCTTTATCACTTTGTTTTCACAGAATAGACTTTAGAATAATCCATCATCTTTATTTACCGGGTAGCAGTAAAAATATTTTTTTATCAATTATTATAAGAGCCTTGTACTTTGTTATTACGATACAAAAGTACCATGCCTCTTTGAGGCTTCGCACCGTTAAATAACGGTAATTTAGTGGCCCAAAAACGTAAAAACACTATTTTTTTTCTCTTTTGTATGGAACAATATTAAGTTTCAGTTAGCACGCATTTGAAATCTCTTTCTATTTAATTGATTAATAGCAAACTAGAAGATGACAAAATCATTACTTTTGTGTTTTTTTACCGTGCTATTTGGGCGATTTAGGGAAATCTAAGACAGATTCACGCCCTGTTAACAATTGCTTACGACCCTCAAAATATAAATTTCATACATTTGGCATATGTAATATTTCATTCCATCGCTTATCTTTGCTTATGAATTGCACAAAAATTTACATCTCTTTCATACTATCTCTGATATTATTTGTTGATCATGCAAATGCACAGTGCTCAGTTACCGCCGGACCTACTTATACAAATAGCTGCGCTTTCGAGTATTTTACAAATATTAGTGCATCTGGCACGGGGGTAACATCTACGATAGCCATAAGTGGCATTAGTTCATGTGGAGGACTTTGGTTCCCCGATTATGCACTTTATGGCATCACGTCTTCTCCAGGTAATACTGTGAGATTGGCCATTAAAAGGTGTGTACCTGCTACCTACCAGGCCTATGCCTCGGTATATGTTGACTGGAATAACAATGGTACTTATGAAACATCTGAATTGTGCGGCACACAATTGACCTGGGCACCATCTCACACCGATACCTTTTATAACTTTACTGTACCTACAGGTGCTGTAGTAGGCACTCACCTGCACATGCGCTTATTTTTATCAGAAGTAGCAGGTGGCGCACCTTGTGCCGGCACTTATGGACAAGCCTATGGTTTTTATTTCCAGGTGAATTGCGCACCCCCAGTTATTGCAGCCTCCCCCACGGCTACCAGTATGTGTCCCGGTGATGCAGGGCGGACATTAACGGCCTCTGGGGCAGGAACAGGCGGAACCTATAGATGGGCACCTGCTACAGGATTATCTGCCACTACAGGTGCATCAGTGACTGCTGCACCGGCTAGCACCACCGTTTACACGGTAACCGGCACAACTTCTGGTGGTTGTTTTAGCACTGCCACCACTACAGTTACTATTAATCCACTTCCACCAACAATAGGAGGCAGTACTCAAGTTTGTGTATCAGGCACAACAACATTAACAAATGCTACTACCGGCGGTACCTGGACAAGTGGTAATGCCTCCATAGCTACAATCAACGCTTCAACAGGGCTACTATCAGGAGTATCTTCTGGTACAACATGTATTACTTATACCTTAGCTACAGGCTGTTCTACATCCTCAATAATTACAGTCAATCCGCTACCCAACTCCATAACCGGAACATTATCTGCCTGTGTAGGGAATGCATCAACATTAAGCGATGCAATTACTGGTGGCACCTGGGTTAGCAGTAATTTAGTAGTGGCAACTATTGGCTCAACAGACGGTATTGTTACAGGCATAAGCAATGGCACTTGCCAAATAACCTATACCCTAGCTACTGGTTGCCAAACGGTGTCAACTTTTACAGTTAATCCCCTACCCGCCCCCATTACAGGTACCTTTCAGGAATGTGTAGGTTTTGTAACACTACTGGCGGATGCTACCCCTGGAGGAACCTGGAGTTCAAGCAATCCGGCAGTAGCAGCTAATGTATTTGTACCCGGATTAATAAGTGGTGTATCCAGTGGTACAGCAACTATAACCTATACTATATCAAGTACCGGATGCATTGCAACCGCAGGTTTTACAGTTAATCCTTCTCCTGCACCTATAGTAGGTACTTTGAGGATATGTGTGGGATCAACCACCAACCTTACTGATGCAACACCTGGTGGTGTATGGAGTAGCAATAATTTGAGTGTTGCAACCATTGGGACTACAGGCATTGTAACAGGTATGGCCCCCGGAACTGCTACTATTAGTTATTCTCCGTCAGCCGGTTGCCCTGCCATAAAAGTAGTAACAGTATTTCCTATTCCAGTTGCAATTGTTGGCCCCGGCACAGTTTGTACAGGTTCGAATATTACACTAACAAATGCAGTAGCAGGTGGCATATGGTCTAACCCCGGATTCACAGGCACTGCCACTATAGGTTCTACTTCCGGCATAGTTACTGGTGTAAGTGCTGGTAGCGCTGTAATTACCTATAGTCTTGCAGCCGGCTGTCTGGTGTACACTAATATCGCTATTATTGCTGGCCCGGCACCAATTAGCGGGGCAGTAAGTATATGCCAAGGACAGGCGACTACCCTTACAGACGTAACTACGGGTGGTACCTGGAGTAATTCCGGC
>CANGSR010000445.1 GCA_947456055.1 Chitinophagaceae bacterium | reverse complement strand
CGGCTGCATTGGGATGTAAGCCTCGATTTACCCATCCCATTTGGCACCCAAGGTATTCTATACCTGTCAGATACACAACCTAACCAAGGCGCATTTACCCTGGTACCTGGTTTCCAAAACAGGGTAGAAGAATGGCTGCATAGCCTGCCCGAAGGAACAAATCCACGATTTGAAGACCTTTATGCCCTCGGAGCCACACCCATAGCCGCCAATGCCGGCGATTTCATCATTTGGCACCACGCACTGCCCCATGGTAGCAGCCCCAACTCTTCTACCCTGCCCCGCATAGTCCAGTATATCAATTATGCACCTATCGACTTACCTATTAGGGAGAAGTGGGTGTAGGAGAGTAGGCATCAAGGAATAAGATTAGCAAAAATCATTTTTACTTAAAAGACCATTTTTGGTAAAATAAGTTAAATCATTTTACCTTATTTTACCAAAATTCGACTAATAACGAAATAACGAGGTGTTTTTTTTCTTACTTTCCACTTGATGGTTTATAACAATTTCCATTCAAATACCCGTTTAATTATTCTATGGCACAATCCGCTCTAATTCTGTAAATCAAATGATTCTATTTTACTACCCCAAATTGTATTCCAATAACAATAACCTTTATCCATTGTAAGCATAAGTAAATACACAAAAAAGTCCCGACCAAGGCCGGGACTTTTTATATAGTACACTAATTGTTTTTAATGCCTTACCGTGAAGCGTATGGTCTTGCTTGCATCACCTTGGTTGATGCGGAGCAGGTAGATACCATCTGATAAATTATTGAGGTCAATATTTTTATTCAACTCATTATTCTGCACTGCATCTTGCTCACTATAAACCAGTTGGCCCAATGGGTTGATGATTTCGTAAGAAAGTTCAGTACCATTTAATCCTTCCAGACTACCTTTTACTGTAAAGCTTCCGGTATTAGGATTAGGGAATAACTCTACATTATCAAGTGGTGTGCTAATCTCGCCTACACCCAATGTTGGGATAATCAATACATCATTGCTGGTGGTAGAGTCTGGAACTGCACAAGCCATAGTGGAGGTTACCACTAATGTAATATTGCAATTTGCAGTAACATTCGGTAATATATATGAGGTACTAGTTGCACCTGGTATTTTCACGCCATTTTTCTTCCACTGGTATTTAGGGCTTACGCCACCATTAAACACTACCGATGTGAATGATACTGAATGGCCCGGAACCACATAGGTAGAAGGCGATGAATAAATATGAACAATTGGCGCATTATTAATTACGTTCATAGTAATAACATTACTCCTTGCATGCAGCGGAGATGGGCAGGTAGCTGCACTAGTCATATCTACAAATATTGTCTCCAGGTCTAGAAGGGTAGGCGAAGAGAAGATACTGGATATGGCACCCACAATAGGAGTAGAAGTACCACTCATCCATTGGTAGTTAGGTGTAGCACCACCATTTACCGGTATTGCGGTGAAAGTGACCATCGTACCCGAGCAAATAGTATCATTAGGGCTTACTGATATAGATACAGAGTTGGGGGAAGTTGGTGTAACTGCAATAGTAATACTACCCGCAACTGATGCACAACCGGCTAAAATTTCACGCACTGTATATACACCTGAATTTGCAGCTGTAACAGGTGCTATTTTAGGATTTTGCAATGTAGAGGTAAAACCTGCCGGACCTGACCATAAGAAAGAGACAGTAGTTGCTGTATCGTTGCGGGAGAAAAGGAAAATTGTATCACCTGCGCAATTAAGTGAACTTGAGCTATCCCATGGGCTTGGAGGAATAGTATTATTCACTACAATATTAACAGTTGCTGTGTCATTAGGACAACCATTGTGCGTAGTTACTACAGAGTAAGTACCAGCATCGGCCAGGGTAGCACCAACACCTGAGAAGCCACTGTTATTGGCAATCTGTAAGGAAGAAGAAAATCCTGTTCCACCAAAACCCGAACCAGCCGGGCCCTGCCATAAATAACTACTTACTGAATATCCCGAACTATCACGCAATTGTATGGTTGTACCTACACAGGTTGGGGTAGTACCAGTAGCAATAGTATGGGGCAATGAAGATAACACAGTGACATCAAAGAAATTATCAGGTGAAATATAAACAGGATTGGTAGAAACCAGACGTATACGGTAACCTGTTCCGGGAACAGTACCTGCAGGGATTGTACAGGTTACTGTACCTGCAACATTGGCAACTACTGAACCGATAGTAACAGGGGTTGTGAATGTGCCAAACAAGTCTGATAATTGTATTGAAAATACATTACCCACCTTGAAATTAGACTTAACTTGATATCTTACTGTAAGTTGGCCACCGGCACAAACAAAAGTATCGGTAAATGGCTGGGCGATATTTGCAATAGTATCTTTTTGGAATTTGGTTACAAAACCATCATAAGTACCACCACCATTTGCAGCCTGGGTAATAGTACCCTGCGAGATTCCACCTGTACCATAAGCACCATTACTTGTAGTATAGCCACCTATTGTAATCTGGTCCTGAACCAAATCTAAAGCCACTGAATTGGCATAATCATATAAAGTACCTCCAAAATAGGTACTCCACACACTTTGGCCAAGTATGTTGAATTTAGAAATAAACCCATCATAATCACCCCCAATAGCAGGCTGGAACCCACCTGGAGAAAATGTACCTGCCTGCGAAGCAATACCAGTAGTACTAAATGTACCACCTGCCATAATAGCATTTCCTGCCACATCAAAGCATACACTCTCACCATAATCTAGCGAAGGCCCACCCAGGTAGGTTGTCCATAACTGTCTTCCGGAATTATTAAAATAAGCCAAAAACGCATCCTGCACACCACCACCATAAATTTGCTGGTAAGCTTTTGCAGTAGCTATATTGGCACTACTTGAGGTATTACCTGTAAAAGCAATATTGCCGGTAAGGGCGTCGCAGGCAATACTGTTTACCTGTTCTGTACCTGTACCACCAAAATAGGTACCCCATGTGCGGGTGCCACCATTGGTAAACCGGGCAATGAAACCATCGTTTGTACCGCTCATTATTGTTTGGTAAGCACCTGCGGTGGTCATACTTACAATACTATTGGTTTGTCCACCCACATAAATATTACCTGCACCATCCACAGCTATACTATAAGCCTGGTCTTGTGCAGAACCACCATAGTAGGTATTCCAGCTATTGGTACCAGTTGTATTAAACTTACCAATACATGCATCCACCGAACCACTTAGTGCAGTTTGGTAAGCACCAGCCGAAGCTACCAGTGTAGCACTACTTGTTTGTCCTGCTACATATATATTACCTGTTCCGTCTACAGCTATAGAATTGAGCTGGTCTGCACCAGAACCACCATAGTATGTTGCGAAAATGCGGGTATTACCTGCATTATTCAATTTAAAAATAAAACCATCAGATGTACCACCACCATAACCAAAACGATAAGAACCAAAAGAGCCCATACCTGCTGAACTGGTGATCCCTGCCAGGTAAATATTTGGTGTAGCACTATTTGGGTCAATAGCAATTGCCATTCCCTGGTCTGAACCAGTACCACCCCAATAACTACAAAATGCTAAAGTACCTGTTGCATTATATTTTGCAATAAACGCATCATAATTCACACCGGCTGAGTGTGCCGATTGGTAAACACCACCTGTACCAATACCTGCACTGGTTGAATAACCACCAGCAAAAACAACGCCTGTGATAGAAACTTTTACTGATGTAACTACATCTTCAAGTGTGCTACCCAGATAAGTACTCCACAATACATAAGGATCAATGGTTAAGCCTCCTTTGTAATTGCCTGTTTCAAAACAAACTACATTATCATGTAAAACAAACTTTGAAGCGACAGCCTTGTGCGTACCAGTTTCGAAAGAGATTGGTTTCCTCTCTTCAATAGTACCCATTGGGGTTTCAGCTGATAGATTACCATCATTAGTGATTTTCAGGTTGGT
>CANGSR010000444.1 GCA_947456055.1 Chitinophagaceae bacterium | reverse complement strand
GTACCCTTGTTTGCTTGCCAGTATACATGGCGTATAGTATATGTAAATAATAAAACAAAAAGTGCATTTCATCACTTTAATACCGGTAGCTTGCCAGGGAGTAATAATTCAAGATTAAGTATTACAACACCAGCCAAAAAGTACAAGGATGCATACCTATTTGCTGATAATACCCGTACACTTTACGACATGAGCGGCAACCCGGTATGGTACCTGCCTGAAAACACAATTAATTCCAATCACCGGATTTTGGATTTAAAAGCAACCTCATTTGGAACCATCACTTTTATTGCAGACGACAAAGCGTATGAAATAGATTACAATGGTAACATTGTATGGCAACCACCCCATAATGCATCCATCAGTGGCGATAGCATAGAACATTTTCATCACGAATTTACCAGGCTTCATAATGGCAACTATATGCTACTTGGCTGCGAAGAGTTACCATGCAAACAATGCATCACGGATACTAATTTCAGCAATATTTATAAAACCACACAAAAACTACCATATATCCCATTTGGCACCATTATAGAATATGATAAGAATGGCAAGATTTTATGGTCATGGAAGTCCTCAAAATATTATTACGAATCAGACCTGCTCGATTTCCGCAATAATGGCCTGTTTATGGTAGACATGCATGAAAACAGCTTCTATTTCGACGAAAAAGACAGCATAGTCTATGTTAGTTTCAAACATGTGAGCAGGATATTGAAAATAAAATACCCTGAAGGATACGTATTAAACAGCTTGGGTGAGCACTTTTTGCCCGCTTCACCAGCCAATGGGAATGGTACTTTTTGCAATCAGCATAGTATAAAATGCATAAAAGATAAAAATCTTTTAATATACAACAACAACTCCTGCAACAATGGCCTACCAAGTATATTAATGCTGGAGAAACCTAAACCAGGTGACAGCAGTTTGAAAATAATTTGGCAATATGAATGTAAGGTAGAAGGAAACTGGCCTGAAAAATTCACAACCGGTGGATCAGTTACAGAAATGGGTACCCAAGACATATTTGTATGTATGGGCAATAATTATGGTAAAATATTTATAGTATCGAAAAATAAGGAAATACTATGGAGCGGAGTAACCGAAATATATAATGAGTCAGAAAAAAAATGGGATGGCGTTGGCCAATACCGCACCAGCATTATTGAGTCGAAAAAAGATATGGAACAGCTAATCTGGCAGATCGAAAGCCCGGTAAGCATTAATGGCAGTAAGGAACCTAGGCCCAACCGAAAGTAAGTTGAATAGCAACTTCAATACGAACAGTGCTTTACATAATTTCACCGTTTTTGGTTTTTCCACCTCAACAATCGAGTTATGCCAGAAACGATAAATGCGGGGCACTCAAAGCGATTTTGATCAATAAAAGGATTATTGGTAAAAACACTAGTTAGGGAACAATAACAAATTTAGGCCTGGTATTTTTTCGCAGGCTGATGCATCTTGAAAACCAGACCAGGGAAGATTCATGGCCTACTAGGGAATATTTTCATCTGTCCGATTTGTTCGGACAACTCACTTCCTTTCATTTTCAATTTCACTTTCAAGTCAGATTACATATTCAGTCGATTGCAAAACCCTTGCATCTCCCCTAATCAGAAATACCCCTTGGTCTTTCTATCTTCCATTGCCGCATCTGAAAACTGATCGTCTATTCGGGTTTGGCCACGTTCGCTGAGGGTGGTTTGGGTGATTTCGGCGATTATTTCATCAATCGTGGTGGCCTCGCTTTCTATTGCTGCAGTGCATGTCATATCGCCTACTGTACGGTACCTTACTGTTTTGGTTTCTATTTGGTCTTTATCATCTAGCTGAATATATTGTGATATGGCAATGAGTTTACCATTAAACACCAGGCAGGGCCGCTGGTGGCTGAAATAAATATTGGGCACCGGTATATTTTCCCTTTTTATATAATTCCACACATCTAGCTCACTCCAATTACTAATAGGGAATACCCTGACATTTTCGTTGGGCTGGCCGGTTTCGGGGTTGTAGGATATGCGCCCATTGTAGATATTCCACAGTTCAGGCCTTTGGTTATAGGGTTGCCATGCACCATTTGCATCTCTTACAGAGAAAATCCTTTCTTTGGCTCTCGCCTTTTCTTCATCCCTGCGGCCACCTCCCACACATGCATCAAAACCGAATTCGTCAATAGCATCTAGTAGGGTATGCGATTGGAGTACATTGCGACTGGGAAACTTGCCGGTAGCATCGGTAAGCGACTTTTGCTTTATAGTTTCCGCAACCTGCCTTACTATTAGTTCCAGGCCATGCTTACTGGCAAGGGCATCACGAAATTCCAGAGCCTCGGGGAAATTATGGCCGGTATCTATATGCAGCACAGGGAATGGTGGAGGGGCCGGATAAAATGCTTTGAGTGCCAAATATATTAGAATTGTAGAATCCTTCCCCCCCGAAAAGAGAATTACCGGCTTTTTAAACTGTGCAGCGGTTTCCCTGAAGATAAAAATGGCTTCGGCTTCAAGTGCATCTAAATGATTCATTTGCTATGGGTGACAGATTTACTCCTGGTGTGGATGATGAAAACGTTGAACAAAAATAAGCAACATTAGGATAAATTATTTGAGAGTACTCAATTTATGCTTTGCAGACTGGATTTCGGAAGGCCAGTAACTTCAACGGTAAGGCTATTAATGAAAAAAAGCCCGGAGATACGGGCTTTTTACACACTCAATTTTAAGGTTTAAGGACTGTTTATAATTGCAGATTTACAGGTATTATTTAGAAAGTTTGTAACCAAGTGTCATTCTCAGGTAAGCATTGCTGAGTGCCTGATTGATATTTACACCACCAATTGTACTGCTACCAGCAGATGGGGTTTGCTGCAGCAAACCATCAACCAGCCATCTGTCGGCTAACTGGTAACTGAAACCCACCATATAGCCAAACCTGAACTGTGTAGTACTCTTTGATGAATATAGCGGTCCGCTTGCCAGGTAGCTAGAGTATGGTGTACCTGAATAGCTGAATACTTCACTTATAGGTGGCGGTGTAGGTGCAGGTGAATAATATCCACCATAGGTATGCACCACCTTTAAAATATCGATGCTGTAATCGGTGGTGATTTCTTGTATGCTTAGGGTCTTGCCCATAACCATGTTCACGCCACCATAAACTGACAGGTTTTTGCTTAGCTTATACTTCATCAGCAAAGGCATTTCATATTCAGTATAGCTACCACCTATTTTATAAGATTTCACTATTGAGTCATGGCGCTGGGCGTAGTAGTAGTTTCTTACCCAAAGAAGACCCTGATTGCCAATATTTGGAATAACCAGCATTGTAGTACTATCAGCACCAGTCCTTACGCCATCCATATATTTAGAACCTTCTGGTACCTGGTAATAATTAGATTGCTTCCCTACCCTTAATGAATTGAGGTAAGACTGCTTTACACCTGGCTGCACCATTATTGACAGCTTCGGACTGAAATTGTATTGCAAATAAAGAGAACCTATAATTTTCTGGGCTGATGCATTGTCAAAACCTCTTTCGTATCCTGATTTTATTCCTAGTTCAAATTTGGGATATTTTGGTTGTGGCTTCTTTACAGCAGACTTTGCAGCTGTTGCAGTTTCGGCTTTAGGCTTATTAGCCAACTCTTTTTTAGTGTCTACATCTTTCTTAGTGTCGGTTTTGCCATCCTGTAATACCTTATTGTTAGTAGCTGGGTTATTATCAGTTGCTAAATCAGTACCATTATTATTTGGTCCACCTTGTTTGTTATTGTTGGCTGCAATTGCTCCTGCTACTAGATTACCTGAAGCACCATTTGCAATATTGGTATTAGCACCTATTAATAGGGTATTGTTGTGTTTTTGATGTCTTGCGTTACCCTTATGCAATTTATTTGCCGGAGTTTGTTTTCTTAGCTTTTCCAGCTTGTTGTAACTACTTTCAAGTACACCACCTTTTTTAGGTGCAGCAT
>CANGSR010000443.1 GCA_947456055.1 Chitinophagaceae bacterium | reverse complement strand
GGCAAAAATCCACTCCAGGCATCACCCATATCGCAAAAAGCCACAAGCTGTAGGTTTTTCAATATGGTAGATTGTATGGGGCGTTTCAAAAAGGTAGTAATTACCGGCAACCTGAATTCGGTATTAAACAGGAACATATTATTACCTACCCTGGCATATTGCTTATACCCACGTAGTGGGGTCGACAGGGTTTGGAACCCATATCTAGGGTCGGGTGCCTGGTCGGCATTTGCTGCATTCTGAGGTCCAATCCAGTTATCTACACCCCCTTGCAGGTATTCCACTTCGCTCGACCCATCTGAGTGGGCATATGCCACCCTGTTTGCCACAATGAAGTTCTTATATATCTTCTGGTAATTACGGAAATCTAATCCCAGGTTATAACAGTTTTTATGTTCTTTATTCAATCCATAAAGCAGCTCGCTATAGAATTTATACCTGGTGCCAAACCTGATATTCATTTCAGGGCTTATAGTATTGTCAAAAACATATTCCAGCCGGCTTAAGGATGTGTACACATCAGGTATCTTAACCTCGTAGGTGAGGCTAAGGGTATCGGTAGCTTTTTCTATCAATTTATCCTGCCTCATAGCTGTGTGGAACCTCACACTGTGTATACGGTCAATAGGCCAACTAAGGTCGCCCTGCACCATATTTGTTACTGTTTTGAAAAGCTGGTCCTGGATAAATAATATCTTGCCAGTGGAGGATTCATAAGCCACCGGTATATTCTTTTTGTCCTGAGTGCGTAGGAAAAGGAGGCCCCAGTCAAGCCGGTGCTTTACATTCTGGTATTGCAGAAAATAGGTGGCTGCCGAGAGGTTTATGGGCAATTGGAAGCCAACAGTAATCCTGTAATCTTCCATTAGTTCATTCATGCTAAGCGTTGTCAATGCCCCCAGGGATGGATTTACATACGACCCTCCATTGGTGGCTATCGACTGGTATTGCGAAAACAGCAGGCTATTATCAAGCTTGATGCTAAAGAAATCGGGTTTAAAACTGTGCCTGTAATTGGCAGGTTTCATTTTAACGTAGTTACTATCGGTAATCTCATTAAGCACATTACTATCCACATCGGTATTCTCATCACTCGATGAATAAGTTTTTACTGGATTTGGTTTGGCCCTGGGTTTAGGCTGGTAACTGGTATCAACAAATTCAGATTGGAATGAGTTGCCACCCTTTATTTCCGGCTCATCAGGTGCTTCTGTATTCCTAAAATATTTACCACCCTTAAAAATTAACTTATTAGTACTCGACCCTGTGGTTGGTGTAGTAGGTTCAGGTTTTTCAATAGAAAGTGTGGTGGGCGTTAAGTGCTTTTCTGTGGCATTAAGACCCGGCATTTGCAAATCGTGGAAGTACACCCTGTATTTGTCCTTTTCCTGAACAACATCTGCCACGCCCAGGCTTGCCAGGTTATACTGATGGTTGAGTATGCTTGATGAATAATTGGTAATAGGCACAGAATAGGCAGTATCCTTATTATTCTTGTCCCTTGCAAATAGCACCACATATTTGTTGGCAACGCCATTTGCATCATACAGGTAGGAGAAATTATCCGCACCATATTGTATAGGCTGGCTAATGTGGCCGGTTTTAATGTCGCTACATTGTAGTAATTGCTTGCTTTTGGTCTTGGTATTGTAGAAGAATACGTTGGTAGGTCCTGTGGGTAATTCATTTACACCCAGTGCAACATCCATATTAGGTTTTGGTCGGTTAGACAAGAATACAATGCCTTTTCTTGAGCCGCCACTTACAAACTGAGGCTCGGTATCATCCCACACATCATCTGTAATATTGGTCATCCTATTGCCCTTGAAGGTATACATGTAGAGGTCGGTCTGGCTTTTTTTGATGGCAGAGAAAACCATATTGTCATCATCCTCCATAAAAGCAATCCCCAAAGCCCGGTCGAACCTATTTTTTGGGATATAATAATTCTCTATTTTACCCCTAAGGCTATTGTAAATACGCAATTGGGTGCGGTCGCCTTTTTTGAACAATACACCAAGCTTTAAGCCATTGTTCGACCATGCCAATAAAGGGTAGGTGGGGTCAGTTTGTTCAGTAAGGTCTTTCTGGCCACCATCGGCAATGGTGGCAATATCCTCCGAATTGGATGTCTTCTGCACACACACAGCATATTTACCATCTTTCCAGGTCACATATGCTACATCCGACCCACGGGGCGAAACCCTGATATTTCTAACAACAGTATTGTCTTTAGGTACTTTTAATGCAAATAAACCCTTGGTGCTATCAGGTTTTTCCTGCACCCTGGAATCCTTCATATAAACCTCCTTATAGAAATTAATACAAGAATCATATGCCTTGGCCACCTTTAGGTTTAGGTTTTCCGGCTCCTGCATGGCCTTATTGAGGCTGGTTTTCATCTGCATACTATACAGCAGGTTTTTTACAGTTGGCTGGCCATACTGGCTTGAAACAAAACGCCAAAATGCCTTACCCGCCAGTTCAGGGTATTCCTCTGCCAATTCATAAAAACCGGCTTTAGGTCTTGCTTCTATCAGTCCCTTCCATTCACTATTGCTTTTTGGGTCCCAACCATCTACCAGATAGGCGATATACCCATCTGTAACCCACTCAGGCAGGTTGAGTAGCAGGGCATTCTTGAGCATTTTCTTGAAATTCTCGCCAAATATCATGCGCTCCATCACCACCCTGGCCATGCCTGCACGTATCTGGTGGCGCAGGTCGGCATGCTCGCCGGTAAAGTACACTACCAGCTTATCGCCTACCAGATTCACTGTGCCAGCCTTGGTATTTTCGGTTAGCTGCGATTCGTCCTTCAGGCCCACATTGGTTTGCCTGTATTCGTCATAAGAATTGTAGAGGATAATATTGAAGCGTTTAGGGAATTGGCCTCCCAGTTTTTTCTCTATCAGGCTAATATCATTCTCTGCTTCCTCGGCTACATAACGGCCTAGTTGCCTGCCTGCCTTATCGTAGTGGTAAACCCTGAAATGGTGTGTGTCGAAAAACTTCCAGTCAAATTTGTGGTATTGAATGCGGTTTTGCCCGTAGACCTCCACATATGTCTGTCCCATGCCTGATATGGGTGCTAATATCAGGATAAGATAGACCAATGCTATCCCGGCTCGGTATTTAAGTGTAAGGTTTATCATACCTACTGGTGGAGTTTTGCATCTTATCTGTGACGCAATATTTCACTGTTTGTTTAAACCCCTTTTTAATTTCAATCTGTTAATAGTGCCGGTTTTTAAGGTGCGGTATTCAAAACACCCACAAACAGCTTAAATTGCACCTTAATTTTCAAATTTACACCAAATCGACATGTTAAATATAAATTTCTTTACGTTTAATGTATTTGAAGAAAATACTTATATCATTATTAATGAAAAGAAGCAATGCTGGATTGTAGACCCTGGCATGTATGATAAACGTGAAACACAAAAATTAATTGCTTTTATCACCGATAAACAATTGCAACCACAGGCCATCATCAATACCCATTGCCATCTTGACCATGTTTTTGGTGTGCAGGCTCTTGTAGATACTTATAAAATTCCCTTTGGCATACACCAAATGGAAATCCCGGTATTGGCTATGGCTGAGAATTCGGCAGCAATGTTTGGCGTCCCATTTTCAGCAACTCCCAAGCCTACCTTTTTTATAAAAGAGGGTGAGCCATTAAAATTGGGCGATGATATACTTCATGTATTCCATACTCCCGGGCACTCACCAGGCAGTATATCATTTTATTACAAACCCGGCAATTGGCTTGTTTCTGGCGATGTCCTCTTTTCAGGCAGCATAGGCCGCACCGACCTGCCTGGTGGCAATTTCGATACCCTCATAAAAAGCATTCGCACACACCTTTTTACCCTCCCTTCCGAAACCAAGGTTTTATCAGGCCATGGCCCTGAAACCTTTATAGGAGAAGAGAAAAAGTACAATCCGTTTTTGAAGTAGTGAAACAAAATAAGCAAGGAAT
>CANGSR010000442.1 GCA_947456055.1 Chitinophagaceae bacterium | reverse complement strand
GCCGCCCTTTCTTTATCCTGCGGATTAACGGATGATGAAAGCATAAAAATTTTGAAATGCTGCCTCACCACTTCTGAAAATGATTTGAATTCCTCCAATACCTCCCAGCCAAACAGGGTAGGCATATTAATATCCAGTAATAGAATTACATTCTTTGCATCATAAGTACCATAGGCCGATTGTATATACACTAACCCTGCGTTAGGGTCGAAAAACGTTTGTATATCAGCATCGGGTGCTACACTTTGGATAATTTTTCTGCAAATAGTATTGTTTATTCTATCATCGTCAATAACAATAAAGTTAGGAATTTCCTTTTTCTTCATATATTTTCTATTCTCCTATTCGCTAATTTTAAAAACAATTTTAAACGTAGTCCCCTTATCCACCTCACTTTCAATTGTTATCGTTCCACCAAGGGTTTGCACCTGTGTTTTTACCATAAATAAACCCATTCCCTTGCCTTCTACAAAAGTGTGAAAACGTTTGTATAATCCAACAACCTGATTATACATTTCTCCAAAATTGTCCCTAATTCTATAATCCAAGACTCCACGATTAGCTTTGTCGGTTGGATTTAATAGCCTTTATTAACAGGAACAATCCCTGGAAACATTTTCACCATTCAATATAGGTTTCCGAAATATGGTATAAAGGTAACTTTTTTATACGAAGGAATTAATCATTTTCTATAAATCCCACAACAATTGACCCTGCAAATGAGCCTTACAGATATCCAATTCAGGTGTTGGCCTATTACTCCATGCAAAATAAATATTATATTCTACTCCAAATAAAAGTCAAAAATTGTTAACCATTATTCGGAGAGTCTAGCATATAATTTCATATCATAATGGCAGCCGTCTGTAAATAAAAAATCTTCTAATAAAGCCTCATACCCAAACCCACACCTCAGTAACAATTTTACTGATTGTTCATTTCCAATAATTACCAGAGCTTCTATTCTGTTTAATCCCAGTATTTCAAAACCATATTTTAGAATGGCCTGTACAGCTTCGGTCATTAATCCCATACCCCAATAATCAGGAGACAAAAGATAGCTAATTTTTGCCTTATGACCAGGATAAATATCATTGAAACCAATAATACCAATCAATTTATCAGTACCATGCAATGTTATTCCCCACCGTACCATTAAGCCTTCCTCATATTTTTTCTCCAGCATACTCACCACCAGGTTGGCATCCTCTGGTTTTTCTAAATACATCACAGGATAATATTGTGTAATTCTTTGGTCATTAAAAAGGTGGTAAATATCATCGGAATAAGCAGTAGTAATCTCAGTTAGAAGCAATCTATCTGTCTGTAAAACCGGAAAATCTAAAGGGAATAAGCTCATGTGCGTAATTTGGTTTCACAATTTAGCAAATTATGACTCCGGATAGAAACGTCTAATACGCATATTTTAATAAGGATTGGTAAAAACAAGAAAAGACATATAATTTGCACTGGAAAAACACAGTCAATATGAAAATCATATATTCAACATTAACAATTTTTACTCTTTTTTGCGCCTGTAAAAACGAGAATAACAATAATGACAATACTTCAAAAGCGGTTGACTCAACAAATGTCTCCTCTATTGTCACTATACCTGATAGTGTCCATTTCACGAGTGCTGATTTGAGTAATGAAATCGACCTTTCGAAATATGGGGTTCCGGTATTAATAATGTCTCCTAAGAATTCAAGAGTTATTGTGGATTCAGTGGAACATAAAATCTATGTCTATGCTAATAAGCACTTTATTATTGAAACCTCAATAGAAAAGAATACTAAAACTGAAGACTATATAAGCAAACTAAAAAATGCTGCCATAGATAAAAATAACTTTAAAGACTTTGTAAAACTAAGAGATGAGGTGCCATGTGGTTTCCTGGCTGAATACCAGAATAATATACTTCGATTTATTGTTGGCCTACAAGGTAAAGATGGCAATAGCTATATGTTCACCAGCGGAACAGGTAGTAAATTCTGGCCTGCAAATGTTATAGATTTTTCATCTGCCGATTTGGAAACTATGTATGTATCAGGCGAGAGTGCGGAATTGAAACCATAATTCTTGATTGAATTAAAAGTCCAGCAAACTAAATTACCGTTTTTCCAGATAGAAACAATAATAACCATAAAGGACAATTACTTCTATTTAAATCACCAAGAAATTACTAAACTCAGTTTTGGTAAACCGGTTAATAAAACACGTTTTGTGCGATATTATAACCAAAAACCAGCTGAGCTCATCCTAAATTTGCTTAAATAAACAAAGGGAGGATTAGCGACAAATATGCTTATAGGTAATAACATAATTAGTAATATTATTGGGGCACGAGGAAAAAGATAAATATTATTACTACATGAAAACGTACTGTAAATTATTTACCCTCAGAATTGCTGTAAATGATTTTCATACTTTGACCATTCTAGTAATTTAAATACCTTTGCACCCAATTTAAAACCATTCATTGTATGTCTTCAACAAAAATCCACGATTTATTAGGCGATAAGGCCGAATATTACCTGGGGCACAACTGCCACACAATTGACAAATCATCAATCCATATCCCTTCTCCTCCTCATCTGGACGACGTATGGACTAGTTCCAACAGGAATATACAAACATTACGCAGCATTAGTACTTTGATGAATCATGGCCGCCTGGCTGGTAGTGGTTATGTATCTATCCTACCTGTGGACCAGGGTATAGAACATAGCGGTGGTGCTTCTTTTGCTCCAAACCCAATCTATTTCGATCCTGAAAATATTGTGAAGCTGGCTATGGAAGGTGGTTGCAATGCTGTTGCATCAACTTATGGTGTTCTTGGTGCTGTGGCTCGTAAATATGCCCACAAAATACCATTCATTGTAAAGATCAACCATAACGAGTTCATTTCTTATCCTAATAAGTTTGACCAGATTATGTTTGGAACTATTAAGGATGCATGGAATATGGGTGCTACTGCTGTAGGTGCAACTATTTATTTCGGTTCGGATGAAAGTGCTCGCCAAATAGTGGAAGTTGCAAAAGCATTTGAATACGCTCATGAATTAGGTATGGCTACTGTTTTGTGGTGCTACCTGCGTAATAGTGGTTTCAAGAAGGATGGTGTAGACTACCATGCTTCTGCTGACCTTACAGGACAGGCTAACCACCTTGGTGTAACTTTACAAGCTGATATCATTAAGCAAAAATTGCCAACTAATAATGGCGGTTACAATGCAATCAACTTTGGTAAAACCAGCAAACTGGTTTACGAAAAGTTGACTACTGACCACCCTATTGACCTTTGCCGTTACCAGGTAGCTAATTGCTATATGGGCCGTGTAGGTTTAATTAATTCAGGTGGTGAATCTAAGGGTGCTACTGACCTTGCAGAAGCAGTAATGACAGCTGTTGTTAACAAGCGTGCAGGTGGTATGGGTCTTATCTCTGGCCGTAAAGCATTCCAGAAACCAATGAACCAGGGTGTAGAATTATTGAATACAATCCAGGATGTGTATATGGATTCTTCTGTAACCATCGCTTAAGGATATTTTTTCTATATTTTAAAAGGGCAGCAGATCGAAGGATTTGCTGTCTTTTTTTTGTTTCTGATAAAACCTGACCAAATCCAATTTTTGAATGTGTATTCCTAGAGACTCACCCAGGACCTCTGCCATTGATAAGTATTTTTTTTGAGGTACTTCCACTGTAAAATTTGGATAGCCCGTTGGTGGCCTCACCCCGGCCCTCTCCGAGGGAGAGGGTGTCACATCCTGATATTTCTGACAGTAATTTATAGTGTACTGGCGTGATTGCCCACGTCATTTTCAATGAACTTTTGTGCAGCAAATTTGTTACTCCCCACCACGGTGGGCAGGCAAAGGAGAGGGTGCTGTAACCCTTTATATTTAAGTGATATACGCGCTAAAAATTGCGGTCTGACCGCAGAAAGTGGTGCTGACAACAATTTTTCCACCATCTGACT
>CANGSR010000441.1 GCA_947456055.1 Chitinophagaceae bacterium | reverse complement strand
ATAACACATCCGAAGCCAGGCAAGAACAGTCAGGTAACAATAAAGCAAATAATACTCCGCCACCTTTGCCCCAACAAAAAGCTCCTCAGGCCTACACTGGTGCCTTATCGCCTCAGGAATTGGAGAAATTCACTAAGCATTTTAGTGATTTGTTCGATAAGTCTAATTTTAATGGGCCAGATTACTACGAATTTAGTAAGATGATGGCTATGTTAGAAACTCCAATACCTGATGAAAATACTCGTATTGCTGCTGTTTTTGCAACATTGAGTATCCAGGGTCTTACGAAAGACCGTATTCTGGAAACTGCAAAACAATATTGCACTATCCTTGAAAACGACAAGGCCCAATTTGAAGCTGCTGCCAATGATAAAGCTAATGCTGAATTGGCAGGTAGAAGGAATAAAATTCAGGAGCTGGAGAAGAAAATATCTGATAATTCTCAATTGATTCAAAAGCTGACCAAAGAGATTACCGATGCACAAACTAATATTGGCGAACTGAAAAATGAAATTGTGCTTCAGGATTCCAAAATCAATACTAATAAGGCTGGCTTCCTTATGGCGTACCAGGCCATGCACAATAAGATTACCGGCGACATTCACAAAATTAATACCGTACTAAAATAGTATGCAAACACAGATATTCCCTGGCAGCGATGCGCAGGTTGAAAAATTGAAATCTTACTGGAACCGTCCCGGTGGTAAGTTTGGGGTAATGTTTGGCCTTGGGTTATTGGCGATAGCAATTTATTACATAGGTATCTACGGATTACCAATCCTTACCCAAATAATGGCCAATACTCTTTATTTTGGAGTTACCCTGGCAGGCCTGGCATTATTCCTTTATTGCATTACCAATCGCAAGTTGCGTCTTTCAGTTTTTTATCTCTATGAAATATTGATGAAAAAACTGGTTGGTGTTGTAATTGAACTTGACCCCTTTATCATTGCTGAAGACTATATCAACGATATGGAAAAGCAAAGGGAAAAGCTTTATCTGCAATCTGTTGAGGTTCAAGGTCAAAAGGAAAAGATTGATGCAAAGATCAAAGAGAAAGACAATGAGATGAAGCAATTGCTCAATCGTGCAAAGGTAGCAAAGGACAATAATATGTTACCCGAATTGGGTAATGCTACCCGTCAGGTTGCCCGCTTGCAGGAGTACAATAAGCAATTGGCACCCATTGCCGATAATCTAACGAAAATTGGTGATTATCTTACTAAGATTTATAAAAATAGTGCTTACCTGATTGAGGATGCAAAAAATGAACTGGACCTCAAAAAAGACCTTTATAATTCTGTTTCATCTGGAAATAGGGCACTCAATTCAGCACTGAAAATTTTCAAGGGCGACCCTGAGAAAAAGTTACTTGTGGAGCAATCAATGGAATATCTTAAAGATGATATTGCTGATAAACTGGGCAATATGAAAAAGGCCATTTCTTATTCATCTGATTTTATGCGCTCCATCGACCTTGACAACGCTACGTTTGAACAACAGGGGCTTCAAATGTTGGAAAATTTCACACCTGAGAACCTCACCCTTAGTACTTCACAGCCTCGCCATATAGAAACTCCGGCCCCACAGCCAGGCAAGGTAGATACTGATTATTACAACAATTTATTGAGCTAATCCATATCTGGATTGCTGTTGATATATTTATTTATAAAAAACAAAGACTATGTCTGTCAAAATTAAAACATCAGGGAAAATCGTTCTCATTTTATTAGTTGTAGGTGCAATATTTGCTGCCAAAGTCATGATTTGGGACAAAAGACCGCAGGATGCTAAACAGTCTACCAATATTGGTAAGGTAATGCTGCCCGACGTACCAGAGGCCTCATTACAGGGAAATGCAACATTATTACCTCTTCCTTCTGCTGATGCATCGGTAAATGGTGGCACTAAAATAGGTTGGAAAGTAATGGCGTGGAATGCACAATTCCCTTTGATGTATGCCAATGGTGGCCCGGCTACCACTAAGGGGTCATTATTTGATAAAGCCAAGCTACAGGTAAATATTGAGCGTCAAGACGATTGTAATAAAGCGATTGCTGATGTAGTGAAATTTGCACAGGATTATAAAAGCAATCCTAATGCTACTGGTGTCTTCGCTTCATTCATGGGTGATGGTATGCCCGCATTTTTTGCTGCTTTGGTAAAAGAATTGGAGCCACTTGGCCCTGAGTATATGCCAATTGCTTTCCATGCTATGGGTAAATCTTATGGTGAGGATAAGGTAATGGCACCAGTTAGTTGGAAACAAAATCCACAAAATGCTAAGGGTGGTACAGTAGCCTGTGTATTGCGTGATGGTGATATGAACATCCTGCTTAAATGGGCTGGTGATAATGGTATTAAAGTAAATCCTGACGAAACCACTTTCGACCGTGATGCAATCAACTTAATAGCTGCCAGCGACTTCCTTGATGCTCCAAACAAGTACATTACAGGTTATAAGGAAAAAAGGAAAATAGTAGTAAATGGTAAAAAACTTGCCCTGGATACAACTGTAGGTGTTGATGCTGTAGCTACCTGGACCCCTGGTGATGTAAACGTATCTGAAAAGAAAGGTGGTCTGGTGTCTATAGCATCTACAAAGGAATATGCCGCACAAATGCCATGCGTAACCATTACAATTAAGAAATTTGCTTACGACCACCGAACTGATATTGAGAACCTAATTATGGCACTTGCCCAGTCTGGTGACCAGGTACGTTCATTCAATGAAGCTAAGAAATTTGCCGGTGACGTTTCAGCAAAAGTTTATAATGAGCAAAATGGCGACTTTTGGTTGAAATATTATAACGGACTGCAAACCAAAGACATACAAGGTCTTAACTCAAGTCTTGGTGGGTCTATGGCATTCAATCTTTCTGACGCTGCTAATATGTTCGGCTTAGGTAAGGATGGTATTGACCGTTATAAAATTGTCTATGGTTCTTTTGGTGATATCTTATCTAAAATGTATCCTGAATTGATGCCAACATATCCTGTTTATACCAAAGTTGTAGATAAATCATTCCTTCAGTCTGTAATTGCTAATCACCCTGAATTGATGGAAGGTCAAGCAATCAAAGTTAGTTATGCCGAAACAATTACTAGTGAGGTATCATCTAAATCTTACCAAATACAATATGAAACTGGTAGTGCGGTTATCAAACCTGAATCATATGCTGTGCTTGATGAAATTATGAAGAGTTCTGTAGTAGCTGAAGGATTAAAGGTGGGTGTTTATGGTCATACCGATAATGTAGGTAATGATGCTAAAAACCAATCATTGTCTGAGCAAAGAGCGGCTTCTGTAAAAGCATACTTGATCAGCAAGGGAATACCAACAGCGAGAATTGAAGCTAAAGGATATGGTGCTGCTAAGCCTATTGCCGACAATAACACCACAGAAGGTAAAGCTAAAAACAGAAGGGTGCAGATAGTAATGGGGCAATAAAAATTATGTCTTATAAATGTGAAGTTTAGTGTTCTGTAAAACGTAAAATTAGTCAGGTAATTTTGTCAACTTTGCTTATTGAGTTGAAATTACTGTATTAATTTACAGTGAAAATAAATTGGTTACTTTGGTCTGATAATCCAGATTAATTGTCAAAAATGTCAGGATACGACACCCCTCTCCTTTGGAGAGGGCCGGGGTGAGGCCTTAGGGTGCAATGTTTTGTAAATTCGAAATCTTGAAATTTAAATTAAAGTTGTTGCCTTTTAATAGGTGCTAAATAACTTCATTCATTAGCCCCGACCTAAAGGCCGGGGTGAAAAGATATAAATAAATTGGCTTTAGCCAAAATTAGCGGAGGTTGGAGATTTCAACTCTACCAATTACCAATAATACTTGTAATGAATCAATTTTACCAAAATGAAAGACCTGAAAAATATATTAATACCACTAGGGAATCTCCAAAAATCAACCCTTTATATTTTACTGGTAGGGGAGATTGTTTTGGGCTTATTAGCCTGGCAATTGGGTGGGGGAGGTTTATTACCTACACCAGT
>CANGSR010000440.1 GCA_947456055.1 Chitinophagaceae bacterium | reverse complement strand
GCACCTGCCAGGGAGGTATTGGTAGAAACCTTACAAAATATGGTACAAACATTATGTGCTGAAATAGAAACATTTACAGAACAGGAGTTGGATACATTATGTATTCCACATCCTTTATTTGGTCTGCTAACCTTAAGGGAAATGCTTTATAATGCGGGTTACCATGTGGAACATCATCAGGAGATAACAATTCGATACTTGAAGAACAATTAGTTGTTTTATATTTATTTGCCTCCTTTTAGGCAATAATCGAGCAATTCGATTGCCAGTTTATTCCAGATTATTTCTTTGGGGTATACTGCATTACATAATAATACCAATCCGAAATTATTTTTTGGCACAATTATTAACGTAGCAGAATACCCTGGGTCATTGCCTACGTGAAATACATATTTCCCAAATTTTTTCGATTCAACAATCCACCATCCCAGGCCTATGCTGGTACTATAACCGGGTATAGTTTCTTGTTTAGTCCACATTGTGGCTAGTGTTTCGGGTTTTAATATCCCATTCTGTAGTGTGGGGTTATTATAAAGGGCAAGATTGTATATCATCCACTGGCAAAGGTCATAGGTATTTGAATTCAGGTTGCCGCAGGGTTTATCTTGTGGAATATCAGGGTAGTAATGGGAGACCCTTACATTGCGGGTTAGCCATTTCTTTTTGTGGGGCGATGAGCGTCTATTGCTATTTATCAGTTGGTAGAAAAAGCTACTACTATCCATATGGGCAGGTAATAGTACCTTGCTCGTCACATACTGGCTATAGGTTTGATGGGTTACCCTTTCTACCACCAATCCTAAAATATCAAAAGCAGTATTACTATACGTTTTGGCATTTAATTGAACCCCTGGTTTGAAACTGAGTTTCTTCTTGCGCAGTTTGTGGGCAAACGTAGTAAGTGCCATGCTATCATTTTCGGGATGAATGAAATGTTTATTACCGATATTGGGTAAACCCGAAGTATGGGTAAGCATGTGCCTTATGGTTATGTCCTTATAACCCTCCCCCTTCATTTTGAACTCGGGAACATACTTTGTCAGTTTGTCATTGATGTTGATTTTGCCTTGTTCTATCAATTGCATTATGGCTGTTGCTGTAAATAATTTGGAAATAGAACAGGTAAGAAAATTGGTGAAGCTATCTATAGGTGCACCTGTTTCTACGTTTTTTGTGCCATATCCCTTAAAGTAAAAGGTATGCCCATCTCTTACAATGCCCAATGATATACCTGGAATATCATTTTCACAAAGGGTTTTATTAACAATTGAGTCAATGGTCTTAGTTGAAGGGCTATTATCCTTTTGCGCAAAAGTGATAATAGGTAAGGTGAAAATACCTGAAAGAATATATAGGACTGATAGTAGTTTATTCATAATAAAAGCATTGCCCTAAAAATAAGACATTTATCAAATGATAATAGTATCACTATTTCCCACTTTCCTCAGGGGGATCAGAAAGGAAATTATGTTCTTCCTTTTTGCGTATGCCAAAATTGTAGGTAGCATTCAATCCAAATCTCCGTGAGCCGCTTTTACGAAGACCAGTGGCATGTATATTACCCTGGTTTATGGTAAAAGTATTATAATTGGTCTCAAAAACATCGTTCACACTAATAGTCACCTTTAGCTTCTTTTGCAAAAATTGGTGGTTGAGGCTAAGGTTCAATGCCCCAAATGTACTCAACTCATAAAATTGAACCTGGGTCTTGTACTTCAAAAAACCATTGATTACAAGAGTGGTTAACTTACTGAATTTTAGGGTTTGGTAGGTAAAGAAAGTCCAGCTTTCATGACCATAATTGAGTGGGGCTCCATTATATTGGCCATTATAAATATTATGATTGTATTGGGCACCTACTATAAAGAAATAAACCTTGCCAGGGGGTATGCCGACCAGACCACGAAGGTAAACTTCCTTATTACTGCCCAGATTATCGTAGGTGCGGTAGGTTTGTCTGTGGCTACTATCGGCCTGGTATATAACCTGGGAAAAAATATCCGTCATATCATTATACCCAAAAGCAAATAAAGGACGCTCGTCAACAGATACATTCGCCTCGTAATTATTAGTGAATTGAGGCCTTAGCAATGGATTACCAACATCAGAAAGGTATTGGTCTACATACTTTGGGAAGGGATTCAGGTAGTCGTAAGAGGGACGGGTAATGGTGCGCCTATAGATAAGGTAGCTCCTTAATTCAAAATCAGCAATCTTCATCAGTTTACGGCTAATATATACATAGGGGAAAAGGTCGGTGCGATGGAGCTGGTAACCTGTATCTAAAGGTACGGTTTGATGGCCCATCATGTTGGTATTTTCAAGGCGTGTACCGGCTTTTACCAATATGCTTCCAAAGCTTTTTGAAGCTTGCAGGTAGCCCGAATAGATTTGCTCATCATAGTTATAAGCATTGGTGCGTTTTTTATCCTCTATCGTTTGGCCCTGGTAGGATAGGGTGTAATGGGTATTATTGTCATCCCAAACACCGGATAGTTTGACACCAGCCTCTAGGCTTAATTTATGAGGCAACTTTTTAGTCACATCACTCCTGAAAGAGATATACCGGTTATGGCTTTTTATGTCACCATTGCCATTTAGGATAGCCGCCAGAGGTAGGGTATAAGTTGTATTATAGGCCTGGGTGGAACTATTAGGTGATATATTTAGCGATAAATCGGTAGTCCATTCAGACCCCAGTGTGTCGGGCTTGTATTTTGTGGAGAATCCTTGTGCTATATTAATGTTGTGATAATCATTTGTAAGCCGGGTATCATAATTCATTGATTTAAGCCCAGTGCTTATTTCAGAGATTGTTGCCGGGCTATTGCTAAGGCTTTGATTATTATTTAGGCTAATGCGGCCATCGTAGGTAATGTCCCACTTTTTGTTTGGCGAGTAGCCTACACTATAGTAGGCGAAATAGGTATTACCAGGATGGGTACTGTATGCGTTTTGCGACAACAGGGAATCATTTCCAAATCTCCGGTCAGTTTTCAGTCTTTCACTCGAATTGTTGTTACTGGCATTTAAGGTAAAGGTGGTGCTCCAGATACCGTTGTTATTATTCAGGGTAAACCCTGCGAACTGGTTGCCATAAGTACCCTGATTAAAACCTGCATTGGTGTTTCCGGTTAGGCCTATTTTAACCCCCTTCTTAAGTACTACATTCACAATCCCCCCGCTTGATGAAGCATCATATTTGGCCGAGGGGGTACGTAGTATTTCAATGCGCTCAATGGAATTAGGTGGCAGGCTTTTGAGCATGGAGGCCACATCGGCATTACTCATTTTTTGCTCACGGCCATTGATATAAATAGTGGCAGGGGTGGTGCTGGTAATGTATATATTACCATCCTGGTCTACAAAAATGCCCGGTACCTTTTCCATAATATCATAAGCACTGGTGCTACTATTAGCAAGTTCTTCGGGGTCTACAATGGTTTTGTCATCTTCCTGCCTCAACAGTGGGCGTTTGGCAACCACCTCTACTCCCGAAAGAGATTTGGATTCAGGCTCAGCTAATATAGTAAAAATAGGGTGCTCGCCTTTTACCAGGATATTCTTTTTAGTGGGTTTATAATTGAGGGCCTGCAACCTCACCACATATTGTTGGCCCTGCATCAGGCTGAAAGAAGCCTTACCGACGCTATCTGTATTTTCCTCCCAATGTGCATTAGCCGAGTCGGTAGCACTGCACACCTGCATAGCTGCATATATTATAGGTTGGTTATCCTTATCAGTAGCCTTAAAAATTACCCTTACCTGCTGCGCTAGTGCAGGGTAGCAAATAGATAGGATACCTAATAATAAGCATAGTAATTTTTGCAGCATGGTTTTACAAAGATAGGGGTTGTTATCACACATGCTAAATTAGCCTTTAGCAATATTGAGATAATATCTATTCTGCAAGAAGGTGGAAATTATCTGCAAGAGGGAGGGTGGTGATTACTTATTTTGAATTTGGGCTATGTGGAAACTAAAATTTATAAATTATGGTTAGTGTTGTTTTAATAGGTCCAATGCTCTTTATTTG
>CANGSR010000439.1 GCA_947456055.1 Chitinophagaceae bacterium | reverse complement strand
TACTCTTCAAATTATAGCTGAGGAACTCAACTATATCTGGTTCATCATCTACTATCAGGATTTTACCCGGAAATACTTCCATAATTATTATTATTCTTATGCAATATTATGAACCCAATGTTAACCCAAAAAGAACCCCATATTAAGTAATTGTTAAGCACCCTTAATATTGGTCTACACTTTAAAAGTAGCCTATAAAAGACAAAAGTCAAAATCCATGAGGATTTTGACTTTTGAATAAATGAAACACCTATAAAACTGTGTATAAAACATTATCTTCCAGTAGGATAAACTGCATCAAACTATTTAAGTGATACCTTGCCATTACCTACTTTGAAACCTTCGTTATAAATTTCTATCTGGTAATCACCTTTTTGATAATCACCTTCCTGATGCCAATCGATAGTAACATCCTTCACAACCTGAGCCTGGGTAAGTGCGATATCCTTCACAACAGAATAGCCTAACTTACCTCCATTATTAAGGTTCATCATGCCGGATCCATTAGTTGGGTTGCCCATAATGCTGCCATCCGGAGCAATAAGGCGTATATAAATTTGTTTTGTACCACTTTCGGCAATCCTGTTCTCATCAATATCAAACTTGATACGCAATACATCTACTTTCTTGGCTTTCTTTGTTTCTTTTTCCTTACCATTATTTTTGATATGGATTGGATCCATACGAAGGTTTGAAGCATGTAATACAGAACCTATTTTATGCAAAGCAATGTTCTTGC
Source organism: Chitinophagaceae bacterium (assembly GCA_947456055.1). GTDB lineage: Bacteria > Bacteroidota > Bacteroidia > Chitinophagales > Chitinophagaceae > Nemorincola. Next base: position 3,306 of record CANGSR010000439.1, on the reverse strand, counting down.
TTACTGTTGAATCACGCTCTTTGGTAACTACCTGAACTTTGCCTGTTAATGCTGCATTTTCTTTTTCCAATTCAGCAATTCTTGCTTCATATTTCTTTGACTGGTCTGTTAGATTTCCAATCATTTCCCTTGCATCCTTCAATTCAGCATCTGTAGCATTTTTCTTAGCCAATATTTTTGCAATCTGGCCTTTCAATTTCTGCATTGCTTCTTTATCGCCAGCGAGAAGGCTATCCTGATGAGCACTCTGGGTTTTCATCATGTCAATTTGAACCGAAAGGGCATCAAATTGTTTTTGCAATGAATCACGAACTGTATTTACAGAATCAATCTGTGTCTTTTGCATTTTAGATGCAATATCATTGTCCTGGGCCATCTTGTTCTTACTCATAAACAGGTACAGGCACCCGGCAAGCAGAACCAGTATAATAACCCAATATATAATGGAGTTATTTTTTTTGCCCTGGTTATTTTGAGACTGCGACTCTGAATTAGTTTGATTTGACTGACTCATAATTTACTTTTGTTTGAATTAGTTGTAGATAAATATTTTACAAAGGTAATGTACTAGAACGGCAATGGAGAATTTTAAGGAAATTTTGTTTATTGATATTGAAACAGTGCCCGAAAAGCCTGCATTTAGCCAATTATCGGAGGCTATGCAGCACGAATGGCTGCGAAAAGCCAAAACAGTAAAAGCTAACAGTACAGAAACACCCGACCCTGAAACTTTGTTTGGTGAGCGGGCCGGGATTTTTTCTGAGTTTGCCAAAGTGGTCTGTATCGGGTTTGGCAGTTTTGTTTATACCGATGATAAATGCACCATGCGATTAAAGGCTTTGGTGAATGCCAACGAAAAACAGCTATTGGCAGATTTTGCAGATATGGTGAATAAATTCTGTAAACACTACACCAATATGCAGTTTTGTGGACATAACATAAAGGAGTTCGATATACCGTTTCTATGCAGGCGAATGATTATCAATGGTGTTCCCCTACCCCCGGTAATGCAAATAGCAGGTAAAAAGCCCTGGGAGGTAAACCATATTGATACAATGGAGCTATGGCGCTTTGGTGACCATAAAAACTTCACATCCTTGTCATTACTGGCTGCAATATTAGGCATACCTTCACCCAAGAACGATATAGATGGCAGCATGGTAGCCGATGTTTTCTGGAAAGACAATGACCTGGCAAGAATAGGAAAATATTGCATACAGGATGTTTATACCAGTGCTAAAGTATATTTGCGCCTGAAGGGAATACACAACCTGGAAATAGAACAAATGATTGTGGAATAGGAAATTGAGGAAAGAACTATATAAATTGAAAAAGGGAAAGGACTTTTTGACTTTTTAATTTTGACTTTTGACTTTTTAATTTGAAACCCGTCTTTCGACTTTATACTTTAGACTTTATACTGTTTTAACTTTTGACTTTTAACTTTTGACTTTGCAAAAATGACCGCCGAATACAAAAAAATATTACAGTCACTACAGATGAAGCAATTCGCACCAGTCTATTTTATAGACGGGGAAGAGTCGTTTTACCTTGATGAACTGACCAAGTTTTTCGAAACCAGCATTTTACCTCCTGCCGAAAGGGACTTCAATATGGTTGTAATGTATGGCAAGGACGCTGAGTGGAGTGATGTGGTAAATGCCTGCCGCCGCTTTCCTATGTTTGCCGAGAAACAAGTGGTGATATTAAAAGATGCAGGTTCATTAAAAGGTGGACAAGAAGATCTCAAAGGGCTCAACTCATTAATTAGTTATATACAAAAGCCCTCACCAACTACCATCTTCCTGATGGAACATGGTGGAAAGAAAGTAGACGGCAAAACGAGGTTCGGTAAGCTAATAAAAGAAAAGGCCGTTTATTTCACTTCAGATAAGGTAAAAGATGACAATATACCTAGCTGGGTGCAGGCTCAGGGCAGGGAAATGAATTTCCATATAGGCGACAGGGAAGCCCAATTATTGGCTACCTATTTGGGAAATGACCTCCAAAAAATAATTAATGAAATAGAGAAGGTGCGCATCAACGTGCCTGATGAAAAGGAGCTTACTACCCAACTTATACAGAAATACATAGGAATAAGTAAGGAATATAATGTGTTGGAATTTTCAGATGCAATAACAGGTAATGATAGAGACAAAATGTTCAGGATGCTTACCTATTTCATTGCCAATCCGAAAGCAGCACCTATGCCATTGGTTGTAGGTTTGCTTTATAACCAATTCAGCCGTATATACATGGCTAATTTTGTAAGGGGAAAGACGGATAAAGAGGCAGCAGCTGCCATGGGGATAAATCCCTGGTTCCTGAAAGATATAACTTCAAAATTGAACCATTGGCCACTTCACCGTATTGAAAGAGCCATCCTTGTTTTAGGCCAATACAGCACCATGTGTGTGGGTATAAAGTCATATACTACTGATAATGGAGAATTATTGAAAGAAATGGTGGGACAGCTTTTGGAGTAGAAAGTTATTTGAGTAGTTAGTAGAAAGTAGAGAGTAGAAAGACATATCCTGGATAGTTGATAGTATTGAGTAGCTAGTTGTTAATCGAATTTTGTAGATTTTGGCAATAAATATAGTAGGCAGATTGCAGTAATTTTCTATAAAGAAGTCAGGCCTATGAGGCGGATATTATTAATCCTGTTTACTACCCTTTCACTTTCCTGTTTTGCAGGTTTGCCAAATCCTTATGACTGGGGCGATAAAGTTTCGGCACCATTATTCAACAGGCACCTCTCCCCTATTAGTGCAACCATTTCACTTACTCCGGATTCCAATTTTAGAAAATGTCTTTTTGATATTACTTATGAGGTTGAAAGTGATACCAGCCAGATTAAAATTCCACTATTACTATTTATAAACAGCATCCCTGGTGACACTATTAATTTCTGGGTAGATGGCAAATTGATAGATAGAGTTAGCTCCATACCAGAAAGCACCAAATATATAAAAGGTACGGAATTCTGTGATTTTGGTAACTACTTTAGTGATGAGGACGAAGATCAAATTGATACATCCGCAATGGAACCAGACAATACAAAGCTAAATTGGTTTCACCATTTTCGACATAAAAAATATTATTTAAATAATTTCTACTACATAAATACTATCATAGGCAAGGGCAGGCATACTATAGGGATTAATTATATAGGTAGCAAATGGACTTATATGCTAGATGTGGCAAAAAGTTACAGCTATAGGTATTCTCTTACTCCAGCCTTGAAATGGCACCCCGTCATACCTATCAAAGTGATTGTCGATAATCGAGCGCTACAGGGTGACT
>CANGSR010000438.1 GCA_947456055.1 Chitinophagaceae bacterium | reverse complement strand
CATTTAGTAATGGTGCAAGTATCCCAACGGCAACTGCAACTGCTCCAAGTGGTTCCTCAAACAACGTTAATAGTAATGTAACTAATGCTTTCTCTGAGCCAGGTTGGGTATCAGTAACACTTGCTGCTACCGGTAATAATTCTGGTACAACTACAGCTACAAGGGATAAGGCCGCATTTGTTGCTGAGTTAACAGGAAAAAGCACTGAAGGTTATATCCAGGATTTTAATACATCAGGTGACAGGGCAAAATGGCCATTATTCAATTATTACAACAATAATTTCGCATGGGAGTTGAATGATAATGTTGGTTTCCATGATCATTCCTGCATTATGTATAAAGGTTTTGATGACAGGAGTTTCCCTACTAACCTTACAGGCAGGCCAGCTGGTGATTTTGATGATTTCTTTAGTATCCCAGTAGATTTGACATCAATGGCAACTGGTAAATGTAATTTGAATTATGCTTTTTCAGGTGCTTCACGTACCGGAATTATCAATGATATGAATGATACATTGCAAATTATGTATTCTACCGATTCATCAAGAACATGGAAAACACTTGCTAAATTGGCAAAAGCGCAGATTGCAAATAAAGGTGCGGTTTCTACTGCATATACACCACAGTTTGAGACAGATTGGGCTACAACAACTATTCCAATACCTGTGGCTGCACGTACAAAATATACAGTATTCTGCTGGAGGTACTGGCCTAGTGTAAACGATACAAATAAGTTTAACTTTTTCTATTCAACTGGTAACAATTTCTACATGGATAACGTTTACTTCAGCTCAATTCCTGCTGATGTAACAAGTGTAAACATGAAGAATATGGATATCGCTATCATTCCTAACCCAACTTCAAATGACGCATATGTAGTTGTTAAGGATGAATCTAACAGCAATGCTAATGTAGTTGTAATTGATGTAACCGGTAAAGTAGTTTATTCTACTAGCGAAGTTATTGCAGGCGGTGAGGCTCATATCCTTATTCCACAATCAGCAATAACAGTTAAAGGTCTTTATATGGTTCAGGTATCAACTGGTAGCCAGGTGCAGACAAAGAAGTTAGTAGTTTATTAATAGTATTGAAATAAATAGTGAAAAAAGGTTACCTGGTTTAGGTAGCCTTTTTTGCGTTTAAGGGACTTCATCCTCCAATATAATGTTCTTAGGGAGGTGGTATATCTAGGCATCACCCTAGGCCTCCTCCTTCTTTTGCCGCTTTTTTCAGCGGGAGAAATGGCCAGGGTGAGACATCAGATGTTTCTAATACGCAATATAAGTTGCCCCGGCCTTTAGGTCGTGGTATGAAACAATGAAATATATTGGCTTTAGCCGAAATTAATGCGCATGGAATCCCTGCATACCAATTTTGGCTAAAGCCAATTTTCATTTCACCCCATTTCCCCGGTATAAATGCCGGGGCTACTAAAAAATATCGATAAATAGGGGTTAAAAAAAGAGGATGAAACATCCAATAATTATTATCAGAAACAATAGGATACTACAATCTCTCATGCCAGTACCGCTTTTACAGAGGTAGAGAGGGCTGGGGTGAGGCCTCCGATTGGCCATCTAATTTTCCTTTTAAATAATGTACGTCAATGGCAACACTTGTGCTAGTGAGTATTTTGCAATATGGGTATTTACAGGTAGGGGATAATTGATTTATCAATTATCCCCTACCTGTAAAGTTTAAAAAGATTTGAATACTACTTCGCAATTACAATCCTTTTATAAGCATTGCCTTTTTGGGTAACAATGAGGGCATAATAAATGCCTGAAGTAAGATTTTGAGGTAATGATATGTCGGTAGTATTTAGAGTTGCTGTAAGTACCACCTGTCCGTAGAGGTTAAATAAATTAAGTACATCCGTGCTTTCGGCACCATCTATATGAAGTAGGTCTTTGGCCGGATTGGGGTATATGGAGATATTAAGACCTGCTATTTCAGGGATGCCATCATTGGCCAAAGTTATTGTTGTGCACATACTATCTGTGCATGTGAAACCATTTGCACGATGGGTGGTTACATATAGGCATGGGTGGTAGGTGGCATGGGTAGTATACACATGGGTAGTGTCTTTGTGCGAAGATGTATCACGAGTTCCCGAAGCAGGGTCGCCAAATTTCCAGAGGTAGGTAAGGGTATCGCCTGCATAGCCAATCGACTTATTTTTAAAGTACACTTTATAACGACTACCCAGGCTATCTGTAAAGTTGGTTTGATGATTACCACATAATGGGTTAGTGAATGCCAGGTCTGTTATTAAAATGGAACCTGAATCAGATTTATTGAACAGGAATTTTATTTTCCTCACCTTTTTTAGATTGATACCAGTAAAGTCTGCCAGGGGTATACTAATTGAATTGAACATCGCCTTTGGCAGGTCTCTGTTTTGGGTGCCAGGTTGAAAAAATAGCGCATTGCTATAATTATTTGTGGGCAGGCTTGCCTTCGTTCCACTAGAGTCAATTAGTTGAACAGTAAAATTCACTTTCTTGTTTTTGGGAGATTCCTTGAAATTAACTGTAGCCCTGAACATCAAATCCTGGAATTGGGATAAATCCTGGTGCGATGTTGGTAGGTCGTTTTGATACCAGGCAAGAGTATCGCCCCAATATATAGCCATCTCTGCAAGATGTGGTTTATGTGGCTCCTGATTATTAAAAGTGCTAATGCCACAAAGAGGGTAGGTAGCCGAATTGCAAATTTGGTAAGAAATTAGGCCATTTTCAATTACGGTATCATAAAGAGAATTAATGGTGTCCCGAGCCAAACTGTCAGTGCGGTTTATATCCAGCCGGTCGGCCTTGCCGGGATGGTAGGATACAAATACATTAGATGTATCGAGCAGGGAGGATGCAGGCGGAACAATATTTTTCACTTCGAGTATAGGCGCAAATTGGGTTTCATGGCCAAGGTATAGCCTATAAAAGGCGGCTGCATAGGTGTTGAAGGACGCTTTTTGTTTAGTTGTGTCCCAACGTTTTGCTGAGCTTGGGCCACACTGTGGGTCCGACGGGCTATAGCCGTAAAGCCAATCATCTTCACCGCCGGCAATATAAGATACTGGTGTCCATACCGTATTGAAATAGTTGTGGTTAGCACCAAGAAATAGAATGGTATGTTTTGAGGCCTGGTCATTAGTATCAGAATACCGGGCCATATCGTAAAAATGAACACCTTGTATATCGGCAACATCGCCATCGCAATAAGGTGAAATATCGAGTAAGGGAATATTATTGAGCACTTTGCTGTAGAAATCTACAGGGGCCAGCGTTAGTACCGCTTTAATGCCATAAGGACTACCTAGGGATTTGTTGTATATAGCATTATATACGGCACCCTCACCACCACGGGAGTGGCCCATAGTGCCGATATTCTGCATATTGAGTTTGCCTACGAACATAGTTCCAAATGGGGCACCACCAATAGTATTATAGGTATTCCACAGGTCCATATGGTGTTGCATTAATTCTCCCCGGCCTTCCATTCCCCTGTCGGCAACACCGGCATCGGTAGCGTTAATGGCATTACATGAAATGGATATAACAATATAACCATGGCTGGCCATTGTGCGGGCCACATAGTCATAGCCTTCATAACTAACAATGGGTTGCCAGCCAGTGGGGCATGGCCAGATTGAAGTGGTTGCCAGTGTTGATGTTTTGTAACAGGTTTCGTGCCTGCCATGTAGCCAGAAAAGCACAGGAAAAGGACCACCTGACAAGCTAGTAGGATAATGAACTGAACCTCTTACCTCTAATGAATCGGGGAAGGCAGAGGTATACCATGCATGGTCACCCAGATTATACTGGGCTTTAGATACTGCATAGGTGCCGGGCAAACCCGGATCGGGTGTTTGTGCATAGGAATTGCTTGTGCAGGCAAATATTGCCAGTATTACCAGTAATTTGTTGCCAATATTTTTGCTAAATCCCAATGTGGACCCCCTTAACCTAAAATACAGTATATACATCAGTTGGATTTTTTATTTTGACAATAGTTTTTTGCTGTATTTACCTAGGGACCAGCAAGGGGAGT
>CANGSR010000437.1 GCA_947456055.1 Chitinophagaceae bacterium | reverse complement strand
GATACAGTAATAGAAAAAGTACCGGCACCAAAACTTACCGCTAAAGATTTTGCTTATAATCAGGAAGTAAAATGGTGTCCGGGTTGTGGAGATTACTCAATATTAAAGCAGGTTCAAACCGTATTTCCTGATTTCGGTGTACCAAAAGAAGATATAGTTTTCATTTCAGGAATTGGTTGTGCAGCAAGGTTTACATATTATATGGATACCTATGGTATGCATAGTATACATGGCCGTGCAGCAGCTATAGCATCAGGTGTAAAAGCTACAAATCCTAATTTAAGTGTTTGGATAGTATCTGGTGATGGTGATGCCTTCTCAATTGGTGGCAACCATTTTATCCACCTGATGCGTAAGAACTTTGATGTGAATTATATGGTGTTTAATAACCAGATTTATGGTCTCACCAAAGGACAATACTCACCAACATCTGAAAAGGGTAAGGTGGCTAAATCAACTCCATATGGCTCGGTTGAAGAACCATTTAACCCATCTGAATTAGCATTAGGTGCAAGGGCTAGTTTTGTGGCACGTTCACTTGACCGCGACCCTAAGCACATGCAAATGGTATTGAAAAGGGCTCATGAGCATAAGGGAACTTCTTTTGTGGAAATCTACCAGAACTGCCCTGTATTCAATGATGGTACTTTCTTTGCTTTCTCTGAGAAAGAAACCAAGCAAGAACAGGCTATATTCCTGGAGCATGGCAAGCCATTGATTTTCGGTAATGGTGGTAGCAAGGGTATCAAATTTGATGGACTAACACCAGTGATTGTGGATATACAGGAGTCAGGTATATCTCCAAACGACCTTTGGATACATGACGAAAAGGATAAGACAAAGGCAGGCATTATAGCTCGTTTCTTTGATACTACCTTTAATGATGTTCATTTCCCACGTCCATTCGGTGTTATTTATACCGAAGACCGTCCAACTTACGAAGAAGGTATGACTGCTCAAATTGAAGAATTAACTGCACGTAAAGGCAGGCCATCTCTCGATAAGATATTATCTGGTGATAAAACCTGGACTATTTTATAGTTACAATCATTTATTAGCTTTTTCCTTAAGCCCTCGCATTTTGCGGGGGCTTTTTTAGTTTTTTGAGGTTCTCCAAACTGCTTTTCCATTTTTGGATACTGATTATGTCCCGCATTCGCCATTCCATCAATGAAAGCTGCATTTCACAATGAAAATGAGGCATTTCGCACAATTTGTGAAAAGGAATATCATAGTTTATGAGTTACTTGTTCACTGTAATGAATGTATAGGCGTTTATTGAATGCTAATTATTGTGTACTTGTAAGTAATTGTTAATCATTTTATTTGCTCAAAATTGAATGAGCTACTAGCTATTGGTAAATTATTGATTCTTTACAGGTTGTCTATAGGTAAGCAATCTTTCCCTTTTGTGAATTGTTATTAACCATTCAATAAGTTTTTAGCACCATTCAATAAATAGAAACGGCATTTCGGCCTGAGGTCGCATTTTTCGGGTTTCTATGATTCTATAATTGCATTGTGATTCACAGTAACCAAGTTCATTTCTTAACCAAGATTTAATAACTAAAATCAAACAAACATGAAAAAGTCAAACATCTTTATCTTACTGCTCATCGTGATGCAGTTCTTGTTAGCCCCAGGGGGTAACGCACAATTGGCCCAATATCATATTGGCGGCCCCAAAAATGAGATGGCCACAAAAATATTGAAGGTTCCTGGCACTACGGATGGCTCGGTTATTATTGCTGGTTATACCTATGATCTATCAGGTATTAGTAATCAAGTAGCTAATGCACAAGCAATTATTATGAAAGTAAATAATACAGGTATAGTATGGCAAAAGACATTTGGAACTGCAACAGAAACAAATAATGTGGTTAGAGATATGATATTTACTCATGATGGTAATATTGTAGTGGTTGGCTCTGTTGGGTATTCCGATGTATATTCAAATAATCATGCTGCAATATTGAAGTTCAGGACTACTGATGGTTTGTTGATGTGGCAAAATTGTTTTAGGGATATAAACACAGCAGACATGGGAGGCGAAACATTTAATGGAGTTACAGAGTTAGGTTCAGCTGCAAATTATAGATTAGTTGCGGTGGGATGTCATAATTTTACTGGTAATACATCAGATGGCATGATAACTGTTTTTAATGCTACCGGTGCTTATCTACGTAGTGATGTACTTTCTATAATTGATAATGATGGCTATAATAATGGTGATGAATTTAATGCAGTTGTAACTGCTGCAAATGGTACTGATATTTATACTTGTGGTGAGTATGCTACTCATTGGGCTACTGCAAAAAATGGCAGGTATATGCAATATACACCAGGTACAAGTACAATACCAGGCGCAATAGTTTGGGATAAGTATGTCGATTTTACACTTCCATTGGGGACATTAGGTGGAGAGTCAAATAATTTTATGAGCCGTATATATTTACAAGATGGTAAATTGATAATATTTGGAGGTTGTTTGAATTACTACAGTATTACTAGTGGTGCAGGAAATTATGTTATGAAAGTTGATCCAAGTAATGGTAATGTAATCAATTTGCATGAACTAAGGAATAGTGGTAGGCCTTACACTAATGACCCTGCAATAGCCTTAAAAGATGCCGATCATATTTATACTGTTGAAACACCAGCAAATACATGGATAAGTTCTTCTAATTGGACTATAGGTACAGTTTCAGAAGCAGTGGTTACTGATATTACTTCACTTGATGGAATGACCGCTAACCCTCCTGTGCGTTTTAATGCAACAGCCGGTATTCATTCTATCCTTGATTTAAAATATAATTCTGGATATTTATATATGGCTGGCGCAACAAATGATGTAACATATGGTAATAATGACATATATTATGTATTGACTTCAACAACCGGTACACCATTTGCTAGTTTAACAAAAGAGAAATCTTGCGATACCGCCCAGGATAATATTGCTATGACTGAAGTAACTGTAACCGATGTACCAAACGTTCAGCATGCTAGTACCTTCACTCCTACTCCTATATTTGTTGATACAGCTACAACTACATTTAAATTTAAGCAAATTTGTGGTGATAATTTTGGTCCATGTTATGATTCAGGTAAACTAGTTATCACACAACTACCTACATTGCCAGGAGAGCCATGTAAATACCAGGCAGTAGTAACAGTTCACACAGGCAATATTATTTATGGTTATGGCTGGTATGATGCAGGATCTTCAACTCTTTTGCAACTAGATCATACATCTGCTAATAGTGATACCTATATCTTTACTACAACTGGTACAATGAATTTGTTAGTTAAGGCATATATTGTAAATCCAAATTTTGCTCCAGGCAATACTCCCTGTTGCGAAGCCGATTTCAGTCAGTCCGTTACATGTCAGACTAAAGAAAGACCATGTACTTGCTTTATTCCTGGTATCTCTACCATTAATGCTGTTTATACAGGACCAGGTGCTTTCGGCAATTGTTGTAATTTCCTTATTACTGCTACAGCTGGTATAGGTGATAATTGTCATGTTGTAGGCTACAAATGGGAAACAAACCCAACAAATTGGACAAGTGCTACCAGCGATAATTACAATGCATGTGTAAGTCCGATGATTTCAAGATTAGTAAATGTGACTATTTATGCCGTTGATTTCCTTACTGGTGATACTTGTAAATTTGATACATCAATTGGCATTACATGTCCTAACCTTGAGAGTAATCCTTGTGATTGCTTTGATCCTGCGACTACTACTTTAACTGACGTATATCTTGGGCCAGGTCTTCGTCCCGGATATTGCAACTTCCAATTGAATGTGGTTACCGGTCTTAAAAGTCCATGCCAGGTTGTTGGTTACCAGTTGAATTCTAATCCTCCTTTCTGGTCAACTTCTACAACCACCTCCTTTATAGTATCTATTAGCTCAATGATTTCAGTTATTGAAAATGTAACTATAATTGCTATAAATCCAATTACAGGTGATACTTGTAGGTATGCCATGCATGTTGGTATTACTTGCCCAGGTGGTATAGGTCGTAAACCTGGTCATGCTTCTGGTACAGATGCCAAT